>NZ_JBHSQJ010000035.1:0-2852 GCF_042658505.1 Streptacidiphilus monticola
CCCCAGCGACTTCATCTGGTCCATCATGCTCTTGTAGTCCCGGGACCAGAGCCCGTGGGCCACGTAGTTCGCCGTCTCGAAGCCGAACCAGTTGACGCCCGCGATGCGCACCGGCTGGTTGTTCGCGTCCAGGATCTGGCGGCCGCTGGTGTGCCAGTACCCCGACCCCGGAGCAGCCGAGGCCGCAGCCGTGGCCTTGGGGGTGGTCGTGGCGGCGTGCGCGGAACCGGCCGCCGCCAGCGGAGCGGTCAGCAACGCGGCACACGCCGCGAACGCGGCGCCCCAGCGCCGCAGTCGGTGCAGGGGTGCAGATCTCGGTTGGTGCTCAGGACGGTGCATGGGTGGTGACCTTCCTTGTCGGCGGAGCCTGATCCGGACCACCCGGCCTTCGTGTCGCCCACCGTGTGGGAGCGCTCCCATGCGCTGGCGCAGGAATCCTGCGGTGCAGCCGACGACGCGGAAGTCCGGTTGTTTCGACGCTTGTTCGACGCCGCGGGCCATCAAGCCAGCGAGTCCGGTGGGACGTCAAGGCGGCCGCAATCCTCGAACTCTTGAACTCGCCTTCCTCCCTTGGCAACTGGGGCGACACCGGCAGGATCCCGCCTCATGGGACGTAAGTTTCACGGCGGCGGCCGCCGACGCGCCGTTGCCGAATCGAAGTGTCGGCACATGTCGCTCAAGAGCGGAAAATGCCGTTCTGCTGGGCCCATGCAGAAGCGTGCGGCGGCTGCGGAGGCGCGAGGGCGACGCTTCGCCGGGCGTTCAAGTAATGGAGGCGCCAGGAGCCTTGACGAGTGCTTGGATTCGGGTTCCTAATATCGACGATATCGACGACCCGTTCCTCTGGATCCGCCCGTCCTCCGAGGGAGGAGACCGGCATGCCCGCACCGGTGAGAGTCAGCCCCGTGCACGACCGGGCCCCCGACAGCGCGCCCACGCTTCCGGGGCGCCCGATGCCGACCCGCCCCCGGCCTGCGGGCTCCATGCGCGAGGGATGACCGTCCGGCTGGGTTCCGGACGCCAACCGTCCTGCCACGCCCGGCGTTCAGTCCAGTGCGAGCGGCTGGGTGGCGCTGACGGCGGCCACGTCAGCCGTGATCCTTGCGGCGGTGGCGCGCAGTTCGGGGAGGATCTCCGTGCGGGCCCGGTCCGCGCCGGTGCGGGCGGCGTGCAGGGAGACGTTGACCGCCGCGACGACACGGCCCCGGGCGTCCCGGACGGGGACCGCGAGCGAGCGCAGACCCTCCTCCAACTCCTGGTCCACCAGGGCGAATCCGTCCGACGCCGCGCGGTCGAGCGCGGACCGGAGCCGGTCCGGGTCGGTGAGGGTGGCCGGGGTGAGGGCGCGCAGTTCCCGTCCGGCGAGCCAGGCGTCGCGGTCCGGCTGCGGAAGGCCGGCCAGCAGCACCCGGCCCATCGAGGTGGCGTGGGCGGGGAACCGCGTGCCGATCGAGATGTTGACGGACATGATCCGGCCCGTCGCCGCACGGGCGACATAGCGGATGTCCGGGCCGTCGAGGACCGCCACCGACGCGGACTCGTGCACGCGGTCCACCAGGTCGGCGAGGTGCGGCTGGGCGATCTCGCCGAGGGAGAGCCGGGAGAGCAGCGGGTAGCCGAGGTCGAGGACGCGGGGCAGCGGGCGGAACAGCCGCCCGTCGGCGGCGACGTAGCCGAGCTGCTCCAGCGTCAGCAGTGAGCGGCGCGCCGTGGCCCTGGGCAGTCCGGTGGCCTGCGCGACGGCGGAGAGCGTCATGCCTCCGGGCGAGCCGCCGAGTGAGGCCATGACGGAGAGCCCGCGGGCCAGTGACTGGAGGTACTCCGGCCCCAACTCACGTTTGGCGTCCGCCGTTCGATCACCGGTCGGCGCCGCTGCCGTCGGCGTCGCGCTGATCGCGGCCAGGGCCTCGGTCATGCGCGCCGCCGTCGCCCGCAGCGGGTCGAGCGCGAACTCCCGGAGCTGGTCGACGGTGTGGCGGCTGGTGTGGCTCACGGCACTCAGCGCGGCGACGACGCGGCTCCCGCCGTCCCGTACCGGGACGGCCAGGGCCACCAGACCCGGTTCGATCAGCTGGTCGTCCGCGGACCAGCCCCGGGCGGCGGCCTCGGCGGCGCGGGCGCGGAAGTCGCTTTCGGCGGGCCGGGGGGTGCGGCTCGGCGGGACGGCGGGGAAGTCGTCCGGGGTGCGGCGCAGCCACGCCGCGAACTCGTCGTCCGTCCAGTCGGCGGCGAACAGGGGGCCCGGGGCGCAGCGGTCGGCAGGCAGGGCGTCGCCGATGCGGAAGGCGACGGAGAGGGCCCGCCGCCGGGTGTGCTGGACGACGAAGCGGACGGCGTCGCCGTCCGGGACGGCGACCGAGACGGACTCGTCCAAGTCGTCGGCGAGCGTGGCGGCGAGCGGGCCGAGCGCGGCGGGCAGGCCGCTGCCGCGCAGGTAGGCCGTCCCGATCGCCAACAGCTGTGGGGTGAGCGCGAGTTCGCGGTCGGTGACGCGGACCAGGCCGAGGCGTTCCAGGGTGGTGGCGATCCGGTCCACAGGCGAGCGGGCCAGGCCGGTGGCCTTGGCGAGGTCACTGGCGCGCATCCGCCCGTCCGAGGTGTGCGCCAGGGCGTGCAGGACGGCGAGACCGCGTTCGAGCGGTCCCACGGACGCGTCGGTGGCGCGTGGGGGCATGGCGTTCTCCCGGGCGCGTGGAGCCGGCCCTGTTGACAAGCGGGCGAGTGAGGACAGAGACTCCCCGCATCGATTTATGAATCATAGTTCACTGGGCGAACAACGGGCAAGCCCGGCGGGCTGAAGACGATCGGACAGTGCGGATGGACAAGGTGGTTCGTTCGGCCGACGAGGCCGT
>NZ_JBHSQJ010000035.1:2864-45626 GCF_042658505.1 Streptacidiphilus monticola
TCGCCGACATCGGCGACGGCTCCTCGCTGGCTGTGGGCGGATTCGGGCTCAGCGGAGTCCCGAACGTGCTCATCGAGGCCCTGCACCGGCAGGGTGCCGGGCGGCTGAGCGTCGTCTCCAACAACTGCGGCGTGGACGGCGGCGGCCTCGGCCTGCTGCTGGCGGCCGGGCGCATCGTCCGGGTGACCGGCTCCTACGTCGGTGAGAACAAGGAGTTCGCGCGCCAGTACCTCAGCGGGGAGCTGGAGTTGGAGCTGACCCCGCAGGGCACCCTGGCCGAGCGGCTGCGGGCCGGGGGCGCGGGCATCCCGGCGTTCTTCACCCCGGCGGGCGTCGGCACCCAGGTCGCCGAGGGCGGCCTGCCCTGGCGGTACGGTTCGGACGGCAGCGTGGCCCTCGCCTCCCCGCCCAAGGAGGTCCGCGAGTACGACGGGCGCGACTACGTCCTGGAGCGCGGCATCACCACCGACTTCGCCCTGGTGCGCGCCGCCAAGGGGGACCGGCACGGCAACCTCGTCTTCGCCAAGGCGTCCCGCAACTTCAACCCGCTCGCGGCGATGGCCGGCCGGATCACGGTCGCCGAGGTCGAGCAGCTGGTCGAGCCGGGCGGGATCGACCCGGACGAGGTGCACCTCCCCGGAGTGTTCGTGCAGCGGGTCCTGGAACTGACGCCCGCTCAGGCCGCCGACAAGGGGATCGAACGGCGGACGCTTTCGCAGCCCGTGACGGGCGAGAGGACGGTGCGCGGCTGATGCCCTGGAACCGCAACGAGATGGCCGCCCGCGCCGCGCGCGAACTGCCGGACGGCGCCTACGTCAACCTGGGCATCGGCCTGCCCACGCTGATCCCCAACTACCTTCCCCCGGGTGTCGATGTGGTGCTCCAGTCGGAGAACGGCATCCTCGGCGTCGGCCCCTACCCCACCGAGGCCCAGGTGGACCCGGACCTGATCAACGCCGGGAAGGAGACCGTCACGGTCGCGCCCGGCGCGGCGTTCTTCGATTCGGCCCTGTCCTTCGGGATGATCCGCGGCGGCCACATCGACGTCGCCGTGCTCGGGGCCATGCAGGTGTCCGCCCGCGGCGACCTGGCCAACTGGGCCGTACCCGGAAAGATGATCAAGGGGATGGGCGGGGCCATGGACCTGGTCCACGGCGCCCGCAAGGTCATCGTCGTGATGGAGCACAACGCCAAGGACGGCGGCGCCAAGCTCGTCGAGGACTGCACGCTGCCGCTCACCGGCCGCGGCTGCGTCCACCGCGTCATCACCGACCTCGCCGTCCTCGACGTCACCGAGGACGGGCTGCGCCTGGTCGAACTCGCCCCGGGCGTCAGCCTGGCGGAGGTCCGCGAGCGCAGCGGCACGAAGATCCTGGAGGCGGAGCGGTGAGCGGCCACACCAACGGCGTCGGGGAGATCAAGGACGTCTACGTCGTCGACGCCGTGCGCACGCCGATCGGCAAGTACGCGGGCGCGCTGGCCGGGGTGCGGCCCGACGACCTCGCCGCACATGTCGTCAGGTCCCTGGTGGCGCGCGCCCCGCAGCTCGACCCGGCCCGGATCGGGGACGTCTTCTTCGGCAACGCCAACGGCGCCGGGGAGGAGAACCGGGACGTGGCCCGGATGGCGGTGCTGCTGGCCGGCCTGCCGGTGACCGTCCCCGGTGTGACCGTCAACCGGCTCTGCGGTTCCGGGCTCGAGGCGGTGATCCAGGCGGCGCGCGCCGTGGCGCTCGGGGACCACAGCATCGTGGTCGCCGGCGGCGTGGAGTCCATGAGCCGGGCCCCCTGGGTGCTGCCCAAGCCCGAACGAGCCTTCCCCGCAGGCCACCAGGAGCTGTACTCGACCACGCTCGGCTGGCGCATGGTCAACCCGGCCATGCCGCCCGAGTGGACGGTGCCCCTGGGTGAGAGCGCCGAACTGATCGCGGGCAAGCACGCGATCTCCCGCGAGCAGCAGGACGCCTTCGCCCTCGCCAGCCACGAGAAGGCGGCCCGCGCCTGGAAGGACGGCGGGTACGACGCCGAGGTGGTGCAGCTGCCGGGCGTAGAGCTGGAGCGCGACGAGTGCATCCGCGACGGCGGCACCCCGGAGTCGATGGGCCGCCTCAAGCCCGCCTTCCGCCAAGACGGTTCGGTGACGCCCGGCAACTCCTCCCCGCTCAACGACGGCGCCGCGGCCCTGCTGCTCGCCGACGAGGCCGGCCTGCGGGAGCTGGGAGCCGAACCGCTCGCCCGGATCCGGGCGAGCGCGGTGACGGCGATCGAGCCGCAGTGGTTCGGGCTGGGTCCGGTCGCCGCCTCGCGGCAGGCGCTCGCCAAGGCGGGCGTCGGCTTCGACGACCTGTCGGTGGTCGAGCTCAACGAGGCTTTCGCCGCCCAGGCCCTCGGCTGTCTCGCCGAACTGCCCGAGCTCGATCCCGCCGTGGTCAACCCGCGCGGCGGCGCCCTCGCCCTGGGCCACCCCCTGGGCGCGTCCGGCGCGCGGATCGCCGGAAGCCTCGCCCACCAGCTGGCCGCGGCCGGGTCCGGCACCGGCCTGGCCACCCTCTGTATCGGCGTCGGCCAGGGACTGGCCCTCGTCCTGGAGCGCTGAACGACATGACCCACAGCACCAACCTCGATCCGACACCGGATCAGAAGACCATCGACGCGGAGATGGCCGCGGTCCGCCCGGACGGATCGGCACACCCCTCCCGCGCCTACGCCCCCTACCGCAGCAGCGTGCTGCGGCACCCCACGCAGCCGCTCATCGTGGTCAAGGACCCGGAGGCGGTGGAGCTGTCCGGGCCGGTGTTCGGCGTCACCGACGTCACCGACCTCGACAGCGACCTGACCCGGCAGCACACCGGCGAGCCGCTGGGGGAGCGGATCACGGTCAGCGGCCGGGTGCTCGACCGGGACGGGCGGCCCGTGCGCGGACAGCTCGTGGAGATCTGGCAGGCCAACGCCTCCGGCCGCTACGCGCACCAGCGCGACCAGCACCCCGCACCGCTCGACCCCAACTTCACCGGCGTCGGCCGCTGCCTGACGGACGATCAGGGCCGCTACCGGTTCGCCACCATCAAGCCCGGCCCCTATCCCTGGCGCAACCACCTCAACGCCTGGCGGCCCGCGCACATCCACTTCTCACTGTTCGGCACCGCGTTCACGCAGCGGCTGGTCACCCAGATGTACTTCCCCGGCGACCCCTTGTTCCGCTACGACCCGATCCTCCAGTCCGTCACCGACCCGGCGGCCCGCGACCGGCTGGTCGCGGAGTACGTCCACGAGCTGTCCGAGCCCGAGTTCTCCCTCGGCTACCAGTGGGACATCGTGCTCGACGGCCCCCACGCCACCTGGACCGAGGACGAGGAGCAGCTGTGACCCAGGCCGCGATCACCCCGGCGCAGACCGTCGGCCCCTTCTACGGCTACGCGCTGCCCTTCGCCCGGGGCGGCGAGATCGCCCCGCAGGGCGACCCGCGCACCGTCACCGTGCACGGCACCGTCCGCGACGGCGAGGGCCGATCCCCGACGCGCTGCTGGAGGTCTGGCAGGCAGCCCCCGACGGCTCGCGCGCCGGGGCGCCCGGCTCGCTGCGCCGCGACCCGGTCACCGGCGCGGTCATCGGCCGCGACGGCCTCGCCTTCACCGGCTTCGGCCGGGTGCCCACGGACGCCGACGGGCACTACGCGGTACGGACGCTGCCACCGCCCGCGCAGACGCCGTACCTCTCTGTCGTCGTCTTCGCGCGCGGCCTGCTGCACCACCTGTACACCCGCGCCTACCTCGGCGACGACGTGGCGGACGGGCTGCTCGCCTCGCTGCCCGAGGAACGGCGGCGCACCCTGATCGCCCGTCAGGAGGCGTCCGGGACCTACCGCTTCGACATCCGCATCCAGGGGGACGCCACGGAGGAGACGGTCTTCCTTGAGTTCCGCTGACCACACGCCCATCGATCTGCCCGGCGATCAGTCCGTCGATCCGGTCGTCGACCCGGCCGCCGACCTCGGGCTGCTCAGCCCGGGCCGAGCCGGCTCCGACGTCGAGGCGGCGACCGGCGACAGCGCGCTGCCCCAGGCGCTGCTCGACGCCGAGGCCGCGCTCACCCGCGCCCTCGGCGCGCCCGCCGATGTCCGCGCCCGCTTGGCGGACGCGGCGCGCGCCGACCGTTTCGACGCACGCGGGCTCGCGCTGCGCGCCCGCCCCGGCGGCAACCTGGTGATCCCGCTGGTCGCCGACCTGAGCGCGGCCGTCGGCGCGGAGACGGCGGCCTGGGTGCACCGGGGCGCAACCAGCCAGGACATCCTCGACACCGCGCTGATGCTGGTGGCCGCCCGGGCCCGGCAGCTGATCCTCGCCGATCTGGACGCCGCCGCCGACACGCTCGCCGTGCTGGCGGCACGCCACCGGGCCACGCCCATGCCCGGCCGCACCCTCACCCAGCACGCGGTCCCCACCACCTTCGGCCTCAAGGCCGCCGGCTGGCGCAGCCTCCTCCTGGACGCCCGCGACCGCCTCGCGGCCGTCGCGCTGCCCGCGCAACTCGGCGGCGCCGCAGGCACCTTGGCCGCCCTCGGCGGAGATCCGGACCTGCTCGACCGCTACGCGGCCGAGACCGGGCTCGTCGCACCGGCGCTGCCCTGGCACGTGCTGCGCACCCCGGTCGCCGACCTCGGCGCGGCCCTCGCCCTGACCGGCGGGGCGCTCGGCAAGATCGCCGCAGACGTGCTGCTGCTGACCCGCACCGAGACCGCCGAACTGGCCGAGGGCAGCGGCGGCGGCTCCTCCGCGATGCCGCACAAGGCCAACCCGGTCCGGGCCACCCTGATCGCCGCGGCCGCCCGCCAACTCCCAGCCCTGGCAGCGGTGTTGTTCGGATCCCTCGCGGCGGAGGACGAACGCCCCGCCGGGGCGTGGCACGCCGAGTGGCAGCCGCTGCGCGAGGCCCTGCGCCTGGCCGGGGGAGCCGCCCGCGACGCCCGCGAGCTGCTGGCCGGGCTCCAGGTCAGCGAACACCGGATGCGGGCGCACCTCGACCTCACCGAAGGACTGATCGTCTCCGAGCGGCTGGTCGCCGCCTTCACCCCGCACCTCGGCGCCGCCGAGGCGCGCCGGCTGCTCACCCGCGCCGCGAGCGCGGCCGCAGCCGAGGGCCTGCCCCTCGAGGACGCCCTCGCCGAGCAGCCCCAGCTCAACGGCGCGCTCGACCTCGCGCAGCTGCGCGAGCTGCTCGACCCCACCCACTACCTCGGCGCCGCACCCGAACTGACGGACCGTGCGCTGCGCCGCCAGAGGAAGCCGTGAGCCGACGACCATGACCACCTCCCCGCTGCTGCACCACACCGACGACGGGCGCCGGGACGCCCCCGCGCTGCTGCTCGGACCGTCCCTCGGCACCAGCCTGCGCCTGTGGGACGCCCTGGTCCCCGGGCTGGCCCGCGGCCACCGCGTCGTCCGCTACGACCTGCCCGGCCACGGCGGCACCCCGGCGGCCGTCCTCGGCGAGCCCACCGTGGCCGCTCTCGCCGCCCTCGTCCTGGAGCTGGCCGACTCCCTCGGCATCGACCGCTTCGCCTACGCCGGCGACTCCCTCGGCGGGGCCGTCGGCAGCTGGCTCGCCGTCCACCACCCGGAGCGGGTCGCCTCGCTCGTCCTCGTCTGCACCTCCGCCCGCTTCGGCGAGCCCGGCGCCTGGCACGAGCGCGCCGCCCGCGTCCGCGCGGAGGGACTGGACTGGCTGGTGCGGACCGCGCCGGCGCGCTGGTTCACCCCGGGCTACGAAGGCACGGACGCCGGTCGCGCGCTGATCGCCGACCACGCCGAAGCCGACCCGGCCGGATACGCCGCCTGCTGCGACGCCCTCGCGGGCTTCGACCTGCGTGCGGACCTCGGCCGGATCACCGCCCCGACGCTGGTCGTGGCCGGCCGCCAGGACGCGGCCACGCCGCCCGGGCACGCCCGCCAACTCGCCGACGGCATCGCCGACTCCACGCTGGTCGAGATCACCGGGGCCGCCCATCTCGCGCCCGCCGAGCAACCGGAGCGGGTACTGCGGGCGATGCTCGACCACCTCGGCTCGACGGCGTACCGCGACGGCATGACCGTGCGCCGTGCCGTCCTCGGGGACGCGCACGTGGACCGCGCCGTCGCCGGCACCACCGCGTTCACCGCACCCTTCCAGGACCTGATCACCCGTTACGCCTGGGGCGAGATCTGGACCCGGCCCGGACTGGACCGCCGCACCCGCAGCTGCGTCACGCTGACCGCGCTCGTGGCTCTGGGCCACCACGACGAACTGGCCATGCACGTCCGCGCCGCGCGCACCAACGGCCTGACCGCGGAGGAGATCCAGGAGGTGCTGCTGCAGACGGCGATCTACTGCGGGGTCCCCGCCGCCAACACCGCCTTCGCCATCGCCCGCCGCGTCCTCGACGAGCTCGAACGACCCGAAGACCGTGAAGAAGAGGCCTGACGCCATGAGAACCCTCCCCACCCGCACCACCGTCGGCATCGTCGGCGGCGGCCCTGCCGGGCTCCTGCTCGCCCGCCTGCTGCACCGGGCCGGCGTGGACTGCGTCGTGCTGGAGTCGCGCGACCGCGCCTATGTCGAACAGCGGCAGCGCGCCGGCATCCTGGAGCAGGGCACCGTCGACGCGCTGCGGGCCTGCGGCGCGGCCGACCGCCTGGACCGCGAGGGCCTGGTCCACGACGGAGTGGAGCTGCGCTGGGACCGGCGCGGCCACCGCATCGACTTCCCCTCGCTGACGGGGGGCCGGAAGGTGTGGGTCTACGCCCAGACCGAGGTGGTCAAGGACCTGATCGCACTGCAACTGGCCGACGGCGCGCCGCTGTTGTTCGAGGCACAGGTCACCGCCGTGACCGGCGCGGACACCGGCCGGCCGGTGGTCCACTACCGGCACGAGGGCGTCGAGCGCACCCTGGAGTGCGACTACGTCGTCGGCTGCGACGGCTTCCACGGGGTGGTCCGCCAGGCGATCCCCGACGGTGAGCTGCGGACCTTCGAACGGGTCTACCCCTACTCCTGGTTCGGCATCCTGGCCGACGTGCCCCCGTCCTGCGACGAACTGATCTACGCCCACTCGCCGCGCGGGTTCGCCCTGCACAGCATGCGCTCACCGACCGTCAGCCGCCTCTACCTCCAGGTGCCCAACGGCACCGACCCGGCCGCCTGGACCGACGAGCAGATCTGGGACGAGCTGGAGGCGCGCTTCGCCATCGACGGCGACTGGAAGCTGGAACGCGGCCCGATCACCCAGAAGGCGGTGCTGCCGATGCGCAGCTTCGTCACCGAGCCCATGCGCTGGGGCCGCGTCCTGCTCGCGGGCGACGCCGCCCACATCGTCCCGCCGACCGGCGCCAAGGGCCTCAACCTCGCCGCCTCCGACGTCATCGTCCTCGCCCGCGCCTTCACGGCCCTGGCCCGCACGGGCTCCACAGCGGAGCTGGACGCCTACTCCGACACCTGCCTGCGGCGCGTCTGGCGGGCCGAGCACTTCTCCTGGTTCATGACCACCACCCTCCACACCGCCCCCGGACAGAGCGAGTTCGACACCCGCCTGCAGCTCTCCCAGCTGGACCGCATCGCGTCCTCCCCGCACGCGGCGGCGGAACTTGCCGAGAACTACGCCGGGTTGCCGGTCTTCTGACCACCCGAGCGGAGGAGAGCGCCCCCGCCCGCAGCGGCGGGAGGCGTCCGCCTCCCCGTGGGCGGGTACCTTCGCCGGCAGAGCGCCGGGCGGGCGGTCCGCGCGGGCAACGCGCGTGCCGTGCCGCCGCGGCGCGTGATCGGATTGCGGGCGGCATCGCGTGCCGGTGACGGACCGGCCGCCGAATCGCGCGGCTCGGTCCTGGACGCGATCGGGTACGAGCTCGACGGCCTGGCGGCGATCATGGAATCCCACTTCGGCTACGGAGAGCGGACGATCGGCGCGGCGCTCGACGACGCAGAGCCCGACACGGACTGGCCCGAGAGGGTCCTCGGATTCGGGGGAGCACGAGTCGGCGGGAGGGTCAGCCGGCGTCCGGGCTCAGGGCGTCGGAGATGGTCTTGGCGCCGGCGTGGGCGGTGAAGCCGCCGTCGACGGGCAGGTCGGTGCCGGTGACGTAGCCGGCGGCCGGGGAGAGCAGGAAGGCCACGGCGGCGGCGACCTCGGTGGGGGCGCCGGTGCGGGCGAGAGGGGTTTCGCGGAGCTGGGCCTCGCGGAAGGCCCCGGGGGCGGAGGCGGTCATCTCGGTGTCGATGTAGCCCGGGTGGACCGTGTTGATCCGGATGCCGCGCGGTCCCAGCTCCACGCAGGCGGCGCGGGCCAGGCCGCGCAGGGCCCACTTGCTGGTGGTGTAGGCGATCGGGTAGTGCCCGGTCAGGGCGGCCGTGGAGCCGATGTTGACGATGGAGCCGCCCGCGGGCATGAGCGGCGCGAGGTGCTGGATGCCGAGCAGGGGCCCGACGAGGTTGACGTCGTGGACGCGGTGGACGTCGGCGGGCGTCACGGTGTCGAGGCGGGCACGCCAGGTGGCGCCGGCGTTGTTGACGAGGCCGTGGATCTGCCCGCGCGTGGCGCGCAGTTGGGCCGCCAGCGCGGCCCAGCCGGTCTCGTCGGTGACGTCGAGGCGGTGGTCCACGTCACCGGCGAGGTCCGCGGTGACGACGTCGGCGTGCAGCGCCGTCAGGGTGTCGGCGACGGCGCGGCCGATGCCCCGGGCGGCGCCGGTGACGACGACGGTCCGCCCGGCCAGGTCGAGCAGGCCGTTCACGACCGCTCCTTCCGTGTCCGGGCGTGGGGCAGCGGGACCGGATCGGCGCCCGTGACCACGGTGTTGACGGTGCGTCCGATGCCCTCGACGGTCAGGGCGACGGTGTCGCCCGGCCGCAGCGGGGGCGGGTCCTGGCGGCCGTTGCGGCCCCAGAGTTCCGCGAGGCAGCCGCCGTTGCCGCAGGTGCCCGAGCCGAGCACGTCGCCGGGGCGGACCCAGGTCCCGCGCGAGGCGTAGGCGACCATCTCCTCGAAGGTCCAGCCCATGTGGGAGAGCAGGTCGCCGCCCACCACCTCGCCGTTGACCTCGGCGGTCAGGGCCAGGCGCAGGAACCCCTCCGCGTCGCGGTACGGCTCCAGCTCGTCGGCGGTGACCAGCGCCGGGCCGAGGGTGGCGGCGGTGTCCTTGCCCTTGCAGGGGCCGAGGCCGACCGTCATCTCCGCCGACTGGAGGTCGCGGGCGGACCAGTCGTTGAGGATGGTGTAGCCGACGATGTGCTCGCGCGCCTGAGCGGGCGTCAGGTCCCGTCCGGCGCGGCCGATGACGGCGGCGACCTCGAGCTCGAAGTCGAGCACGGCGGACCCCGGCGGCACCGGCACGTCGTCGTGCGGGCCGATGACGGCGTAGGGGTTGGTGAAGTAGAAGGTGGGGGCGGCGTACCACTGCTCCGGCACGCCGGCCGCGTGGTCGATGGAGCGGCGGACGCCCTCGACGTGCTCCTCGAAGGTGACGAAGTCCCGGACGGTGGGCGGCTGGAGCGGCGCCAGCAGCCGTACCTCGGTGAGGGCCGGGCCCGCCGGGGCGGCGAGCGCGGCCGCCCCGGCCGCCCGCAGCGCGTCGCCGCCCCCGGCCCGCAGCAGGGCGAGCAGGTCACCGCCGTCCGGCAGCGGATGGATCCGTTCGGCGTGGACGACGCCGCTGCGGCGCGTGTCACCGTGCTGGTAGCTGACGAAGCGCATGGTCCTCCTGTCGGTGGGGTCGGGTCGGCCGGTGCCGTGTCCGGACAGGTCCACCGGGTTGCGGCGCGCGACCCGGCGAAACCTGTCCGGACACGGAACTGGTCAGACCGGCGGGGCGACGAAGAGGCCGGGGTCCACGTCGTTGAAGGACTCCTTGGCGACCAGTTCGTTCATGGGGTTGGCGGTTCCCCACTGGTCGGTGACCTCGGGCCGGGAGAAGTCGTAGACGTGGGGGTGCCAGCTGTCCTCGTCCAGCAGTTCCAGCTCGGTGGTGTACTCCACGGTGTTGCCGTGGGGGTCGAGGAAGTAGCTGAAGGTGTTGTTGCCGGCCAGGTGGCGGCCGGGGCCCCAGATCTTGCGGACGCCGGCCCGGATCACCCGGCCGGTGCCGTACATGTACTCGTCCAGGCCGCGCAGTTCGAAGGAGACGTGGTGCAGCGAGGTGTGCGGTCCCTTGGCCAGGGCCATGGAGTGGTGCTGGTTGCTGATCCGCATGAAGTGCATGACCTCGCCCAGGTGCGGCGAGGACAGCGTGTCGGACAGGCGGAAGCCGAGGTGCCGCTCGTACCACTGCCGGGTCCGGTCGAGGTCCGGGGAGTTGAGGACGACATGGGAGAGGCGGACCGGGATGGCCTCCTGGGCCTCGATCCTGCGGTGCTGCCGGGCGGCGACGTCGGCGGAGACCTCGACGGTGCGGCCGTCGCAGTCGAAGAAGCGGAAGCCGTAGCCGCCGCCGGGGGTGTCCACCGCGCCCGGTTGGGAGACCAACTGCACGCCCTGGGAGAGCAGTTGCTCGGCGAGGGCGTCCACGTCGGCGGGGGTGGCGGCGCCGTAGGAGACGAGGTCGAGGCGCTTCTCGGCGGACTTGCGCAGCCGGACGACGTACTGCTCGGGTGAGCCCTCGGCGGCGAGGAAGGAGATGCCGGTGTCCTCGGCGACCGTGGTCAGGCCCCAGACGCCGGAGTAGAAGTCGAGTTGCCGGTCGTAGTCGGGGACAGCCAGGTCCACGTGGCGCAGGTGGGTGAGGTAGCGGTTCATCGGGGACTCCAGGGGTCAGCCGAGGCCGAGCAGCGCGGCGGCGTTGCCGCCGGCGACGGCGTCGAGGACGGCGGGCGGCAGGTCGGCGTCGCGGAGCGCGCCGAGGGGGTCCTCGCTGCCCATGTCGAAGGGGAAGTCGGAGCCGAGCAGGACGCGGTCGGCGCCTGCGGCGGCGACGAGGTGGCGCAGCACGGCGGGGTCGTGGACGAGCGAGTCGAACCAGATCCGGCGCAGGTAACTGCTCGGCGGCTGGGCGCAGTTGCGGGCGTCCGGCCGGACCCGCCAGGCGTGGTCCGAGCGGCCGATGTGGGTCGGCAGGTAGCCGCCGCCGTGGGCGGCGAGGAGCTTGAGGCCGGGGTGGCGGTCCAGGACGCCGCCGAAGACCAGGTGGGAGAGCGCGACGGCGTTCTCGGCGGGCTGGCCGACCGTGTTGGACAGGTACCAGCGGTCCAGCCGCTCGTCGAGGGTGCAGCCGAAGGGGTGCAGGAAGAGCACGGCGCCGGTCTCGGCCGCGCGGGCCCAGAAGGGTTCGTAGGCCGGGTCGGAGAGTTCGCGTCCCGGCGCGTGCGAGGAGATCTCGACGCCGAGCAGGCCCAGCGACAGGGCGTGGTCGAGGGCCGCAGCGCACTGGCCGGGGTGCTGCAGTGGGACCAGGCCGAGGCCGCGGAGCCGGTCGGGGGCCTTCGCGCAGTGGTCGGCGGTGGCCTGGTTGGCACTCTCCCACAGCCGGCGGGCGGTCAGCTCGTCGGTCCAGTAGTGGTAGTGGGAGGGTGAGGGGGAGACGAGCTGGACATCCACGCCCTGCGCGTCCATCGCGGCCAGTCGCACGCCGACGTCGGTCAGCTTCGGGATGCGCGAGCCGACCATCGGGCCGTTGACGGCGAGCGCCTCGGGGCCGTTGCGGCGGGCGTCCAGGGCGCGGGCGGCGGCGAGCCCCGGATGGCCGGCGACCAGGGCGTCCACCTCGGGGAACAGCACGTGGGCGTGCACGTCCACGACACGGCCGACGGGGCGGGTCACGGGGCCTCCTTGAGCATGATCATGGTGCGGTACATCAGGCCGGGCACGTCGCCGCGGACGCCGTCCAGCTGCCACTGGCCGATCTGCACCGACGCCTCCACCACCGCGCGTACGCGCGGGATGCGGCGCTCGTAGTAGTCCTGGAGCAGCCGCTCGTCCCAGTCCTGACGGGTGGTCAGCAGCTCGGCCAGGACGAGCGCGTCCTCCAGCGACATGGCCGCGCCCTGCGCGATGGTGGGCGGGCAGGCGTGGGCGGCGTCGCCGACCAGCACCACGCGCCCGCGGTGCCAGGAGCCCTCGACCAGCAGCCGGTCGAACCAGGTGTAGTTGACCTGCGCCGGGTCGGTCAGGTGCGGGGTGATCTCGGTCCAGGCGCCGCCGTACTCGCGGGCCAGGCGGCGCATCTCGTCGGCGAAGTGCTCCGGGGGGATGGAGGCGCGGTCCCGGTTGGCCTCGACGACGTAGGCATAGATCGTGGTGGCGCTGGTGGGGCAGTAACCGGCGATGAACGCCGGGCCGCCGTAGGCGAGATCGGTGCGGACCACTGACGCGGGGCGCGGGGCGGGGGCACGCCAGATGGCCATGCCGGTCGGCTCGGGCTTGTCGGTGATGCCGATCTGGCCGCGGGTGCGGGAGCTGATGCCGTCCGCGCCGATGACCAGGTCGTAGCGCCGCTCGCTGCCGTCGGAGAAGCGCACGAGCACCTGCTCGCCCTGCTGTTCGATCGCCTCGGCGGTGGTGCCGAGCCGGATGTCGGCGCGGCTCGCCCGCACGGCGTCGATGAGGATCCGCTGCAGTCGGGGCCGCTGCATGCCCACCGTGGCAGGCAGGTCGTCGCCGCCGGTTCGGGCGTCCTCCTGGACGTGCAGGACGGTGCCGTCCACGGTGGTGATGCCGACGGCGTCGAAGGCGTAGCCGGAGGCCAGGACCTGGTCCCCGACGCCGAGTTCGCGCAGCACCCGCAGGGCGTTGCCCTGGACGGTGATACCGGAGCCGGTGGTCGCGTTCCAGTCGGCCCGGGCCTCCACCAGGTCCACCTGGATACCGGCTCTGCGCAGCAGGACGGTCACGGCGTTGCCGGCCGCGCCGCCGCCGATGACGAGGACTCTGCGGGGCTGGGTCATGGGGGTGCTCCTGCGGGGTGGGCCGCGCGGCGTCGAGCGGCGCTGGGACGGGGGAGGGAAGGGTGGCCGGGCGGGCGGCAGGCGCTGTCCGTGGCAGGCCCGCCCGGCCGGTCGGTGGCGTCAAGCGGCCTGCGGCGGTGGCTACTTGACGGCGATCGGGTTGACGGGCGAGCCCACGGCCCCGGTGATCGGCAGCGGCGCGGCGGTGAGCAGGAACTCGTACACGCCGTCGGCAGCGCAGTCGGCGGCCAGTTCCTCCGGGTTCCACATCTCGCCGACGAGCAGGCCGATGTTCGGGATGACCACCTGGTGCAGCGGCTGGAAGGCCGGGACGTCGAACTCGTTGGGCCGCACCTCGAAGCCCCAGGTGTCGGTGGCGATCGCGGCGATCTCGCTGCGGTGCAGCCAGCCCGCGGTGGTGAACGACAGGCCGGGCGCGTCGCCGCCGGCGTAGTCGCCCCAGCCCTCGCGGCGGGTGCGGGCGTACTGGCCGGTGCGGACCACGACCAGGTCGCCGCGCCCGACGGTGACGCCGTGGGCGGCGGCGGTGGCGGTCAGGTGCTCCTCGGTGATGGCGAAGCCGTCCGGCAGCTCGCCGTGCCCGTCGCCGAGACCGGGATCTCCGAAGACGCGGCCGACGTCCAGCAGGACGCCGCGGCCGGTGATGTGCGGGGCCAGGTGCTCGATGCCGGTCACCAGGTCGCCGTCCGAGGTCACGGTCTTCTCGGCGGCCCGGCCGTTCCAGGCCAGGCCGCGGTCGAAGATGTGGCCCAGGCCGTCCCACTGGGTGGAGCACTGCAGCGGCATGGCGATCACGTCGTCCGCGCCGCCGATCCCGTGCGGGAAGCCCTGGTTGCCGAGCGCGGCGTCGGTGCCGGTGTCGGTCATGGTGTGCACCGGGTTCGTGCGGCGGCGCCAGCCCTTCTGCGGGCCGTCGGTGTCGAAACGCTGCGAGAGCGAGAAGCTGACGCCGCGTCGGACCAGCCGGGCGGCCTCGACGCGCTTGTCGGCGGTGAGGAAGTTGACGGTGCCGAGCACGTCGTCCGCGCCCCAGCGGCCCCAGTTGGAGTACGCCTGGGCGGCTTTGGCGATCTCCGCCTCCGGGTCCGTCCGGTCCAGGGCGGTCATGACGTCGCCGCCGCTTCGGCGACGCAGCGGGTGCGCTGGGTACCCAGGCCGGTGATGGTCCCCTCCATCACGTCGCCGTCGCGCAGCAGCCGGCCCCAGTGCATGCCGTTTCCGGCCGGCGATCCGGTCAACACCAGGTCGCCGGGCAGGAGTTCGGCGGACTCGGAGATGTAGGAGATGAGCCGGGCGACCCCGAACAGCATGTCGGCGGTGGACTCGTCCTGCATGGTGTCGCCGTTGAGCTTCAGCGTGACCTGCAGCTTCCCGGGATCGTCGACGAACTCGGCGGGCACCAGCCAGGGGCCGAGCGGGGTGAAGCCGGGAGCGTTCTTGGAGCGGAGCCAGTCGGTGCCGATGGCGGGCATGTCCCGGCGGAAGACGGTGGCGCGGTCGGTGAGGTCGTTGGCGATGGTGTAGCCGGCGACGTGGTCCAGGGCCGCGGCCTCGCTCACCCGGTGCGCCCGGCGGCCGATGACGACCGCCAACTCCAGCTCCCAGTCCGGCTTCTCGGCCCAGGCGGGCAGGACGACGTCGTCGTAGGGGCCGGTGACCGAGGACGGCAGGCCGACGAAGACGTAGGGGAGGTCCTCTGCCGCGCGCCGGTCCATGAGGGCGGCGGCCTCGGCGCGGGCCTGCTCGACCGGGCGGGGGTCGTCCTTCGGCCGGTGGGCGACCTCGAGGTCGATCACGTGCTGGCGGTAGTTCGCGCCGGACTGGAAGATCTGCCGCGGTTCGACCGGAGCCAGCACCCGCAGCCCGTCCAGCGCCTGCCAGGGCTGGGCCGGGTCGCCGGCGAGGGCGCGCAGCCGGGGCAGGGACGCGTCCCAGTGCTCCAGCAGCCCCGCGACGGTGTCCGCCTCGCCGGGCAGCGCGGCGCGGAGGTCCAGCACGTGGTCGCCGACGACGAGGCCGGGGAACGGCGCTCCGGCGTCGGCGGCCAACCGGACCAGGGCGAAGGGGACTTGACGTTGCGGTGGTGTTGCCACGGCGTTACCTCCAGATGCGTTGCGACCAATGTGGACTGCGGCATCCGATTTGGGAAATCGATTGTTGTGATGCGGATCATCCAAGTGATGGATGACGAGAGGGCGTGACCGGACCACAATGGGCCGCATGAACCTGGCCACCCTGGACCTGAACCTCGTCGTCGCCCTCCGGGCGCTGCTCGAGGAGCGCAACGTCACCCGCGCGGGGCGGCGGGTCGGCCTGAGCCAGCCCGCGATGAGCGCCGCCCTCGCGCGGCTGCGCCGGCACTTCGACGACGAGCTGCTCACGCGGTCCGGCAACAGCTACGAGCTCACCCCCCTCGGAGCTGCGCTTCTCGACCGCACGGTCGTCGCCTGCGAGTTGCTGGAACGGGTCTTCGCGAGCCAGGCCGAGTTCGACCCGGCGCACGACGAGCGGGAGTTCACCCTGTTCGCCTCCGACTACGCGATCGCCGTCTTCGGCGTCGAGCTGGCCCGGCTGTGCCACGAGGAGGCCCCGGGCGTCCGGCTCACCTTCCGGCCGACGCCCGCCACCGTGACCGAGGACCCGGCGGCGGCGCTCAGCGGGGTGGACGGACTGCTGATGCCGCACGGCGTGATCAGCGACCTGCCCGCAGTCGAGCTGTACCAGGACCGCTGGACGGTCGTCGCGGCGGCGGAGAACCCGGAGATCGGCGCGGAACTGACGCTGGATCAGCTCGGCACGCTGCCCTGGGTCGTCTACCAGCGCACCTACGACGCCCCGGTGGCGCGGCAGCTCAGCATGCTCGGCATCGAGCCCCGGGTCGAGGTCTCCGTCGGCAGCTTCCAGCTGCTGCCCGCGCTGGTGGTCGGCACCCGGCGGATCGCGGTGGTGCAGGGACTGCTCGCCGAACGGCTCGGCGACTCGGCCGGGGTGCGCGTGCTGGAGTGCCCGTTCGAGGCGGTCCCGGTGCGGGAGGCGCTGTGGTGGCATCCCGTGCACACGCACGACGCCGGCCACATCTGGCTGCGCGAGACCGCCGCCCGGGTCGGCGCGGCCATGGCGCGCTGAGGCGATCCACCGGCTGGATCAGCGGGATACGGAATATCGATGACCTGCGGGCTAGGCGTGCGCGGAGGCCGGACCCCATAGTCGTCCCCACGCCCACGCCCCACGCCGCCGCTTCGTCAGCCGAACGGCCCGGCGCAGGGCCCCCGTTCCCGCCGCACGCCACCCGCCCGCTCGGCGCGGCCGGTCGCATGCGCTCCCCCTGCCTGCCGTGGAGGACCCGTGCCCACCCCGCTGCCCTCACCGCCGCTCTCCGACCCCACCGCCGTACCCGTCGGCTCCGATTCCCGCCCCGCGCACCTGCTGCGGCTGTGGCTGCTGATGGCCGGAAGCTGCCTCCCGATCCTCGGGGCCGTGCTGATCAGCCCGGTGCTGCCGCGGATCCAGGACCACTACGCCCACGTCCCCGGCGCCAATGCCCTGGTCCCGCTGGTGCTGACCGTCCCCGCGCTGGCGCTCGCGATCCTCGCGCCCGTCGCCGGCCTGGTCGTGGACCGCCTCGGCCGCAAGCGGCTGCTGGTCGCCGCGACGCTCGCCTACGGCGTCCTCGGCACCGCGCCCCTGTGGCTGGAGTCGCTGGCCGCGATCCTGGTCAGCCGGGTGCTGGTCGGCATCGCCGAGGCGGCCATCATGACCTGCTGCACCACCTTGATCGGTGACTACTACTCAGGCCGGCAGCGGGAGAAGTACCTTGCCCTGCAGACGATGTGCGCGTCCGCCTCGGCGACCGCCTTCTTCGTCGTCGGCGGTGCGGCGGGCTCCGCCGGCTGGCGGGCGCCCTTCTGGATCTACGCCGTCAGCCTCCTCCTCGCCCCGGCGATGGCGGCCTTCCTGCCGCGCCCGGCGGGGGACGGCTCGGCGACGGCCTCGGCGGCGGTGGCCCGGGAGCGGCGTCCGTTCCCGTTCCGGCCGCTGGCGACGACGTGTGCGCTGACCGTGTTCGGGGCGATGGTCTTCTACAGCGTTCCCGTCGAACTTCCCTATCTCCTCGACGACTTGGGAGTGAAGACCACCGGCGTGATCGGGCTGGCCACCGCGCTCGCCAGTGCCGCCACGGTCGCCGGGGCCGTCCTCTTCACCCGTCTGCGGAACGGCGGTGAGCCGTACCTGCCGCTGGTGTTCACCTTGTGCGCGGCCGGCTTCGCGGTCATGTGCCTCGCGAGCGGGCCGGTCCTGCTGGTGGCCGGAGCGGTCGTCAACTGCGTGGGCACCGGCCTGCTGCTGCCCTCCCTGCTCACCCGGGCCATGTCCCGGCTGGACTACGCGGACCGGGGACGGGGCACGGGCCTGTGGACCGCGGCCTTCTTCGGCGGGGAGTTCGCCTGCCCCCTGCTCCTGCTCGCCCTGGAGGCCGCGGTCGGCACCCTCGCGGCGGCCGTCGGGGTCCTCGCGGCGGCGGTGGCCTGCGTCGCGCTGGGGCTGCTCCTGTCCCGCAGGCGGGCTGTGGGGAGCGCAGCCGCCTGACCTCGCCCCCCTTCGCGGGCGCGAGGATCCCCCACCCTTCGGCGGGAGGATCAGCCACGCTTCGGGCGGGAGGATCACCCACCTCGACCGGCCCGCCACTGAGGGAGGTCAGACCCCTGATTTCAGCACGACCTTCCCGGGCGGTGGGCCGGTCGCGCAGTTCCTCCCCCCGGACCTCCTCCGGGGGTACCCCCGGCATCCCAGGGAGCGGGTGCTGGGCCCAGTCGATCGATCGGGTCGACTACCCACGCTCCAGGCGCACTTGGGGCGCCGTGCGGGGCAGGCCGAAGTGCGGGGCGAGCCCCGCCTCGAAGTGGGTCAGCTCGCTGACGCCCTCGGCGCAGCACGCGGCCACGAGGATGCCCGCGCCGTGCAGCACGCCGGTCACCGGGTCGCGGGCGTACAGCCCCAGGCCGGTTGGCCGTTGGCGCGGACCGGCAGCATCAGGGTGACCGGGCAGCGCGGGTGTGCCTCGCCCGCCAGGAAGAAGCGGGTGACCGCCTCGGTGCCGTGGTACTCGAAGGGCAGCGGGGGCATCCGCACCCAGGCGTCGTCGGTCATCAGGCCGACCGGACGCGAGACGTCGCCGCTGGTGAAGGCGGCCACGAAGCGGACGGTGAACTCCTGCAACTGTCCGCCGATGCCTTCGCGTTGCCGCTGTCGACGTACACCCGGGCCAACTTCCTGACCGCCACGGCCGCCGGGCGGCGGATGAGCGGGCAGGGATCCGGCGTGATCGTGACGATCACCGCGAGCCCGTCGCGGACGGCGGTGCCGCTCATGGGCGGCATGGCTCCGGCGTGGGCGGCGATCGAGGCGCTCTCCCGGGGGCTGGCCGCCGAGCTGAGTCCCGGCGGAGTCCGGGTCGTGTGCTGAACGCCGCCGGGATGCCGGAGACTCCCCAGCTGACGGAGGTCTACGAGCTCCACGCCCGGGCCCACGGCATCAGCCGCCGCGACTTCGAGGCGGGGGTCGCGCACCAGACCCTGCGCAAGCGGCTGCCCACCGTGGTCGAGATCGCTGAGGTGGCCGTCTTCGCCGCCTCCGACCGGGCCGCGGCCGTCACCGGGCCCATCGCCAATCTCACCGGCGGGCTGATCGCCGACTGACGGGCTGTCAGCCGGGAGCACGTCCTTGCGGGACGCTGCTCCGGTGACGGTGACGGTGACGCACCGAACGGCGGTGCCTGGACGGCCGTCAGTGGACGCCGCCCAGGCACCGCCGGTCCTCAGTCGCCGCGCCCGCGCAGGGCCAGCAGCGACAGCAGCGCCGAGAACAGGGCCGCCGAGCCGCAGACGACGAAGCCCAGTGCGTAGCCGTGGCCGAGGGCGTCCAGGGCCAGCGGGTGCAGGTCGGCCAGCTTGGGCGAGGCCGCCGAGGCGCCGTTGACCGCGAGCGGGCCCCCCTCCTGGAGGATCGCCGAGCCCGCGCCCTTGAGGGCGTCCGGCACGGACGAGGCGTGCAGGGAGGCGGAGAAGCGGTCCCCCGCACGGCTGAGCGCGACCGCGCCGATGACGGCCGGGCCGAGGGTGAAGCCGAAGTCGCGGAGCAGATTGGTCGTCGCGCTGGCCATGCCGGCCAGGTGCAAGGGGACGGTGTTGACGGCGGTCGCGGTGATGGACGAGACGGTGACGGCGAAGCCGAGGCCGACCAGACCCAGCGGCAGCACCAGCGAGGTGAACGCCCGGTCGGTGATGGGCAGCGTCGCCGCCCAGTAGTCGCCCGCCGCGATCAGCACCAGGCCCGCGCCCAGCAGCAACCGGGGCGCCACCGCCCGCAGCAGACGCTCCGTCACCGGCAGCATGGCCAGTGCGATGCCGTTCAGCAGCAGGAACGCCAGGCCGGTGCGCATCGGCGGCTGGTCCTGCACCGGGCCGAGCCGGATGCTGACGGCGTAGGCGGTGCCGAGGAAGGCGAACATGCCGACCACGGCCACGGCCGAGGCGACCGCGAAGGACCGGTTGCGGAACAGGTCCAGCCGCAGCAGCGGGGACTTGGCCCGCAGCTCCGCCAGCACGAACGCGGCGAGGAACACGGCGGCGAGCACGAAAGCGGTGACGATCGAGGCCGAGCCCCAGCCGTCGGTCGGGCCCTGGATGATCGCGTAGAGCAGGGCGAACAGGCCGAGACCGATCGTGACCTGACCGGCCGGGTCGAGGGAACGCCCCTCCGGAGCGCGGGAGTTGACCGCGAACAGGGCGCTGACGACGGCGCTCGCCGCGGCGATCACGGTGACCACGATGAACGACCAGCGCCACGAGCCGTAGGTGGCCGTGATCCCGCCCAGCAGCGGAGCCACGAAACCGCCGGTGGACAGCAGCGCCGCCCAGGCCGCGATGACCCGCGCCCGCTGCGTGGGGGAGGTGGTCCCGGCGGCGAGGATCGCCAGCGAGGTGGGGAAGAGCGCAGCGGCGCCCAGACCGGCCAGGGCCTGGCCGACCCACAGCTGGTGGATGCCCGAGGCCGTGGTACTCACCAGTTCGCCGACGGCCAGCAGCGCCGCGCCGCCGACGAGCAGCCGCTTGCGGCCGAACAGGTCGCCCAGCAGGCCGAAGGTCAGCTCCAGCACGGCGACCGGGAGCAGGAACGCGTCGGAGATCCAGGTGAGTTGGGAGCCGACGGGATGCAGGTCGGTCTGGAACAGGCCGTTGAGCGTGGCCGGGATGGCCAGTCCGATCTGGGCCAGGCAGACGGCGAGCAGTCCGGCGACGAGGGTGCCGGTGGTCAGTCCCGGGCCGGTGGCGGTGGTTCTGGAGGAGGTGTCGACGGTGGCGGACACGGCGGGTCTCCTGTCGGAGCGAGCGGGTGGGTGTGGCAGCGCGGGGGAGCGCGGCGGTCAGCGGACGCCCGAGAGGCGGGCGGGGCGGTAGGGGACGAAGGCGGCGCCGTCGAGGCCGAGTTGCTCGGCACTGCGCTGGAGGGTGGCCGGGTCGGCCGCGTCGCCCCAGTGGCCGGAGTCGAGCCGCTGCTCGACGGCGTGCACCCCGGCCACGACCTCGGCGGTGGTGAAGTTGCAGTGCCCCTGACGGGCGACATAGGCCTGGCGCAGCAGCGCCTGGTCCCCGGCCCGGCGGACGCGGCCGGCGAAGGCCGACTCCTGTTCCACGGGCACCAGTTGGTCGGAGGTGGTGTGCAGGTCGAGCAGCGGCACCGAGAGGCCCTGGCCCGCCGTCGAGCTGAGCCGCAACCGGGCGACGGCGGCCGGGTCGGCGGTGATCCGTGCGCCCCGGGTCAGCCGGCCGAGGTCGGCCGACAGGTTCAGCCCCGCCGTCCGGTACAGCGCCTCGACCTGCGGGGCGTGGGCCGACTTGCGCAGCAGGGCGGCGTAGTCGACGCCCTTGTTCCAGGAGGTGTTGCCCCCGGCGGACTGCTCGACGGACCACCGGGCCGGGACGATGAAGGAGAGCAGGCCGTTGGCGATCCAGTCGTACTGCTGGACCTCCTGTCCTGCGAAGTCGTCGGTGGCGGGCGGGACTTGGCCCGGTGCCCAGTCGCTGAGGTTGAGGTAGTCGGCGGCGAGCGCGATGCGGGCGCGCCCGGCGGGCGTCTGCTGGGCTGTGGTGACCGTCTGGGTCAGCCGGTCAGCGAGGGCGGCTCCGTCGGCTGCGCTGGGGAGGGAGACGAGCTTGTCGGCGTCGGCCGGGTCGAAGAAGGTGGCGAGCGTGTACTCGGCGTCCAGCTGGTAGTTGTCGAGGTCGACGCCCCCGGCGACGAGCCCGCAGAGACCGAGCGCGGCGTCCACCCGCCCGGCTCCGTCGCGGGCGATCTGGGCGTTGATCAGACCGCCCATGGACTGCCCGACGGAGATCACGCGGCTGGGCCGGCCGATCTGGCTGCGGAAGGCGTCCAGGGTCGCGAACTGGTCCCGCTCGGCGGAAGTGAGCGCCCACATGGACCCGTGCGGGTCGTAGGAGGAGCCGGCGAGGGCGTAGCCCTCGGCGAGGAGCGCGCTCTGCGCGGCGGCGGAGGGGGCGTCGGCGGCGCTGGTGGGACCGAAGCCGTGGCTGAAGAGCAGCAGCGTGCCGTTCCAGTCCGCGGGGGTGTCGGCGATCCAGGTGGCGCCGTCGGCGAGGGTGCCGGTGGAGTGGCTCACCGCGTTCGCGGCTTGGGCCGCCCCGGTGCAGGCGGGAGCCACGACGAGAGCGGCGGCGGCCGCGCCGGAGGCGGCGGCCAGAACGGAGGAACGCGAGAAGGGCATGGAGGCTCCGCGAGAGAGAGTCAGTGGGTGGGGAGCGTGCCGTAAGCGTGCCGCGAATGTATGGCGGTTCCCTGACGGGAGTCAATGAGTTGCACGAGATTCGCCTCGGGGGCCCCGCGGGGGTGCGAGGAAGTGCGCGACCAGCCCACCACCCGCGGAGGTCCGTCCCCGTCTGCGGGTCGGACCTCCCCGGGTGGTGGGCTGGTCGAGGTGGGGGCACCTCCCGCCCGAAGGGTGGGGGAACCTCGCGCCCCAGGAGATGCCTGGCCGGCGCCGGCGGCGTCGGCTAAGCGGGGCAGGTGTCCAGAAGGGCCGCCGCCGCGGACGCCGCGGCGCGGTCCCAGCGGCGCGCCAAACCGCGGAAGACGGACTCGGCGCGGGCGGCCGGCCAGTCGGCCGGCAGGTGTTCGGCGGGCAGGTGGGGGTCCTGCCGCACCAGCTCCAACCAGTCCGTGTGCAGCAGCAGTTGGCCCGCCAGCTGGTCGCCGGCCACGGTCGCGGGCAACGGCTCGGTGCGGTCCCAGCGGTCCAGGAACGCGCGGTAGCGGGCCGCGATGCCGGGCACGTCGAAGGCCTGCTCCAGGATCTCCCGGACCTCCGTCGGCGCCGTCACCTCCGCGCGGAACACCCGCAGGTACGGCTCCAGGTTCAGGCCCGCCACAGCCGCCTTGACGTCGACCTGGGCGGGGGCGGCCCACAGCCCGTTCTGCAGGGGGCCGAAACCCGCCCAGACCAGCCGCGAGCGCAGGTCGTGGCGCTCGCTGCTCCACGCCTCGGGCAGCGAGAAGCCGACCAGCGTCCACCAGCCGTCCCAGTCGCGGTTCACCGCGCCCGTCCGCCAGACCCGGTCGCGGCCGTCGGCCAGCACCTCGTTGGCGCGCGGGGTGAGCCCGAAGTAGGTCTTCCGCCCCTGCCGCTGACGGACCAGCAGGCCCCGTTTGACCATGCGGTTGAGGGTGGACCTGACCGCCTCCTCCGAGCTGCCGGTGCGGCCCAGCGCGGCGATCACGCTGCCGGTGGCCACCGCGAGCGGCCGGTCCAGCAGGTAGATGCCGAAGAAGGACAGCATCAGCGACTGCGTGCGCGGCTCGGGCGCGGCATCGGTCTCGGCGGGCGTGGTGGCGATCACCTGCTCAGGGTAGCGGGGCCGATGCCGGTCGCATGTTCATCGGCTGTAAAAGTTTTGCCCAATCAAGCTCGCGGCACTCACAGCCCCAGGGTCAACCGCCCGCCGCACGAACGCGAGACACACACCATCAGCGTCTCCTGCGCCGCCCGCTCCTGCGGCGTGAGCACGCTGTCGCGGTGGTCGGCCTCGCCCGCCAGCAGGTCCGTCTCGCAGGTCCCGCAGGTGCCCTCGGTGCAGGAGTAGAGCACGTCCACGCCCGCCGCCTGCAGAGTGGCCAGGATGGACCGGTCCGCGGGCACGGTCAGCACCCGTCCGCTGGAGGCGAGTTCGATCTCGAAGGGCACGTCACCCCAGGTGTCGGCGGCCACCGGGGAGAACCGCTCGGTGCGCAGCGCCTCGGCCGGGACCAGGGCCTCGACTGCGGCCAGCAACGAGGCCGGCCCGCAGGCGTAGACGAGTTCGCCCGGCGCGAGGCCGGCCAGGTGCGCCGCGAGGTCGAGGTGCCCCTCGTGCAGCCGCACCCGGTCCGCCGGGTGACGGGCCGTCAGTTCGGCGGTGAAGGCCATGGTCTCGCGTGCTCGCCCGCCGTAGAGCAGGGACCAGGGGGAGCCGCCTGCCGCGTCGAGCATCGGCAGGATCGGGGTGATGCCGATGCCGCCGGCGACGAAGCGGTAGGCCGGCGCGGGTTCCAGCGGGAAGTGGTTGCGCGGCCCGCGCGCGCGGACCGGCGTGCCCGGGTGGAGGTCGGCGTGCACGCGGGCGGAACCGCCCCGGCCGCCGGGCTCCAGCAGGACGGCGATCCGCCAGTCCGGGTCCCCGGGTGAGCCGCACAGCGAGTACTGGCGTTCCAGTGAGTCGTCCAGCACCAGGTCGACATGGGCTCCCGGGGTCCACGGCGGCAGCGGACGGCCGTCGGGGTGACGCAGGGTCATGGAGACGACGCCGACCGCCTCCTGGCGGCGGTCGGCGACCACGAGGTCGAGCAGGTCGTTCACGGCGCGGGGTCCTCTTCGGGTGCGGGTGGCACGGCGGGCACGGCAGGTGCCGACGTCCGCGGCGGGTGCGGGTGGTCCGGGTGGGCGAGCAGCCATGCCCACAGTTCGACCGGGTCCTCGGCCGCAGCCTCCGCGCCGCAGTGGCAGCGGCCGAGAAGGCGGTCGGTGCCCGGGAGCCAGTGGACGCGCAGGACCGCGCTCATCGGGCGGCCAGCTTGGCCAGGATCCGGCGGGCGGCCAGGCCGCCGGTGTCGATGTTGATGCTCAGCTCCTGGTAGCCGGTGGGCTCGGTGTCCAGGCAGCGCTGGAGCAGGTTGAGCGCGTCCACGTCCTGCATCACCACGGTGTGGTTGAACTCCCGCAGGAAGTCCGTGACTTCCTGGTCGTCCAGGGCGAAGTCCCGGGAGACGGCCCAGAAGTCGTAGACGGTGCCGGGGCCGGACGGGGTGATCGCGTAGGTGATCTCGGTGCGGAAGACGGGAGTGTCCGATCCGGTCGGGCTGATCCGGCTGTGCAGCAGGTAGAGGCACGGCGCGTGGTACTCGATGTCCTGCAGTCGCCGGATGCGTCCCTCGATGCCGGTGGAGCGGGCGTAGAAGGGCGGGCACTCGGCGTCGGGCATGTGGCGGGAGACCCGGACGATGCTTGCGTCCTCGTCGACCTCGGTGGTGATCGGGGTCTCCGCGACCTCGGGGGTGCCGATGTAGCCGCCGTGCAGATAGGTCTCGTGGGAGAGGTCCATCAGGTTGTCGACCAGCAGCCCGTAGTCGGCGTCGATCGGCTCCATGCCGCTGACGGTGACCCAGCCCGGCTCGACCAGGTGAGGTGCGCGCGGGACGGCGGCCGGGTCGGCGCGGTCGGGGTCGCCGATCCACACCCAGACGAAGGAGTCCTGCTCGACGACGGGGTAGGCGGCCACCCGCGCGGTCCGCGGGATGCGCTGCTGGCCCGGCACCGAGACGCAGGCGCCGGTGGTGTCGTAGGTGAAGCCGTGGTAGCCGCAGACCACGCGGTCGCCGTCGAGGCGGCTGGCGGAGAGGGGGAAGCGACGGTGCACGCAGCGGTCGGCCAGTGCCACGGCCCGGCCGTCCTCGGTGCGGTAGAGGGCCAGGGGCTCGCCGAGGATCGTGCGGCCCAGCAGGTCCCGGCCGACCTCGGCGGACCAGGCGGCCACGTACCACTGGTCGCGGGCGAACTGCGCCTGGGGCGACTGGGGTTGGGGCGAGGGTGCGGTCATGGCAGGGTCCCGTCCTGTCCTCGGGGCGGAGCGCCGGTGCTCCGCGCTGCAGGACAGCGTCGCGACCGGGCGCCGTGGCCCACAACGGGACTTCCGTCAGGCGGAAGCCTCCGGGCGCCCCGCCGGTCCCGGGGCCGGCTGCCAGCCCAGGCTGCGGGAGATGCCGCGCGCGGCCAGCCGGACGGCGGGGACCAGCGCGGGGGTCCGCGCCGCCGCGACGGGCACGACCACGGACACGGCGGCGACCACGTCGCCCCGCGCGCCGCGCACCGGCGCGGCGACGGAGAGGGCGTCGTCGGTGATCTGACGGTCGCTCACGGCGCAGCCGCTGCGCCGCACCTCGGCCAGCATGCGGCGCAGCCGCGCCGGATCGGTGACCGTGTAGGGGGTGAAGGAGGCCAACTCCCCGGCGCAGTAGCGCTCCTGGAGCTCGGACCCGCCGTGTGCGAGCAGGACCAGGCCGACGCCGGTGGCGTGCAGCGGCCAGCGCGCCCCGACCCGGGAGTGCACGCCGACTGCGGAGCGGCCGGAGAGGCGTTCGAGGTAGACCACCTGGAGGCCGTCGCGGACGGCGAGGTGGACGTTCTCGTGGGTGGCCTCGTAGAGGTCCTCCAGGAACGGCAGCGCGATCTCGCGCAGGGCGACACCACGGGGCGCGAGCGCGGCGACCTCCCACAGTCGGAGGCCGATGTGGTACCGGCCGGAGTCGTCGCGTTCCAGGGCGCCCCACTCGGTGAGGGCGGCCACCAGCCGGTGCGCGGTGGGCAGCGGGAGGTCGGCACGGCGGGCGAGTTGAGTGAGCGTCAGCGCCGGGTGCTCGTGCGCGAAGGCGGCCAGCACGTCGAGCAGGCGGTCGGCGGCGGAGCGGGCCGGGCCGGGCACCGGCCTCAGCCCTCGGCGTCGCCGGGTTCGGCGATGCGCAGCAGCAGGCGGTGCAGGGTGGTGCGTTCCTGGTCGGACAGCGGGGCGAGCAGGTCGTCGGTGACCCGGGCGCCGTCCTTCTCGCTGTCGCGGAGCAGGCCCTGCCCGGCGTCGGTGAGCACGACGATGCGGTTGCGCCGGTCGCCCGGGTCGGGCCGGCGCTCGGCCAGGCCCAGGCGCTGCAGGTCGTCGACGAGGCTGACGATGGCGCTGGGGTCGTAGCCCAGGCGCTCGCTCAACTCCCGCTGCCGGACGCCCTCGACGGTGGCCAGGTAGCGCAGCACCGCGTAGTGGCGCAGCCGGAGGCCGTGCTGCTCCAGGCCGGCGTTGAACAGGCTGCCGGAGCGCAGGCCCAACCGGTACAGCAGGTAGCCGGTGTCGGTGTGCAGACCGCGCATCCAGGGGGCGTCACTCATGGAGAGCATCATGGCGCAGAACCCCGGTTCGAAACAACTATTGACGGGAACAATGATTGCTCCTAGCTTCGATCGGCATGAGCGCTGAACACCCCACCGACCCCGTGGACCTGACCGGCAAGGTCGCCGTCGTCACCGGCAGCGGACGCGGCCTCGGACTCGCCTACGCCACCGCCCTCGCCCGCGCCGGGGCCGCCGTCGTCGTCAACGACCTGGACGCCGAGGCAGCCGAGCAGGCCGCGAAGAGCATCACCGCCTCCGGCGGCCGGGCCGTCGCCGCGGCCGCCGCCGTCGGCACCAGCGAGGCCGCCCAGCAACTGGTGGACCGGGCCGTCGCCGAGTTCGGCCGACTCGACGTGATGGTCACCAACGCGGGCATCCTGCGTGACAAGGTGCTGTGGAAGATGACCGACGAGGACTTCGACGCGGTCGTCACCACCCACCTGCGCGGCACCTTCACCTGCGCCCGCGCCGCCGCCGTGCGCATGCGCGAGCAGGGCGAGGGCGGCAGCCTCGTCCTCGTCGGCTCGCCGGCCGGCCAGCGCGGCAACTTCGGCCAGACCAACTACGCCGCCGCCAAGGCCGGCATCGCCGCCATGGTGCGCACCTGGTCGATGGAGCTGGCCCGCAGCGGCATCACCGTCAACGCGATCGTGCCCGTCGCCGCCACCGCCATGACCGAGACCATCCCCGCCTTCGCCCCCTATATCGAGGCCATGAAGCAGGGGCGCCCGCTGCCCGACTTCCTGCGCAAGGGGGAGGGCTTCGGCACCCCCGAGGACTGCGCCGCCCTCGTCCCCTTCCTCGCCTCCGACGCCGCCCGCGCCGTCACCGGGCAGTGCATCGGCATCGGCGGGGACAGACTGGCCCTGTGGTCCCACCCGCAGGAGACCGCCGTCGCCTACGCCGACGGCGGCTGGACCCCGCAGACCATCGCCGCCGCCTGGGACACCTCGGTCGGCCGCGAGCCCCAGACCGTGGGCATCCCCGCCCCCAAGCTCCCCGAGGTGAGCGGAACGTGAACGTCGATCAGCTGACCGCCCTCGACGTGCACACCCACGCCGAGGTCTCCTCCCGCGGCCAGGCCTCGCTCGCCGACGAACTGCACGAGGCATCCAGCGCCTATTTCAAGGTCGAGGGCGCCCGCAAGCCCACGCTCCCCGAGATGGCCGCGTACTACCGCGAGCGCCGGATGGCCGCCGTCGTCTTCACCGTGGACGCCGAGCACGCCACCGGCACCCCGCCGGTGCCCAACGAGGAGGTCGCCGAGGCGGCGGCCGCCCACCCCGACGTGCTGATCCCCTTCGCCTCCATCGACCCCTTCCGGGGGAAGGCCGGGGTGCGCGAAGCCCGGCGCCTGGTCGAGGAGTTCGGGGTCAAGGGCTTCAAGTTCCACCCCAGCATCCAGGGCTTCTTCCCCAACGACCGGATGGCGTACGGACTCTACGAGCTGATCGAGGAGACCGGCACCATCGCCCTGTTCCACACCGGGCAGACCGGGATCGGCGCCGGCGTGCCCGGCGGAGGCGGCATCCGGCTGAAGTACTCCAACCCGCTGCACGTGGACGACGTCGCCGCGGACTTCCCGCACCTGAAGATCATCCTGGCGCACCCGTCCTTCCCCTGGCAGGACGAGGCCCTGGCCGTCGCCACCCACAAGCCCGGCGTGCACATCGACCTGTCCGGCTGGTCGCCCAAGTACTTCCCGCCGCAACTGGTGCAGTACGCCAACTCGCTGCTCCAGGACAAGGTCCTGTTCGGCTCCGACTACCCCGTGCTCACCCCGGACCGGTGGCTCGCGGACTTCGAGAAGCTGCCGATCAAGGACTCGGTCAGGCCCAAGATCCTCAAGGACAACGCCGCCCGGCTGCTCGGGCTCACCTGAGAAGGGCACCCGCCCATGCGCAACGAGGGAATCGGATCCTGGCCCACCCGCCGGGCCCGGAAGACCCCGCACCGCACCGCTCTCGTCCACGGCGACCTGCAGTACAGCTACGCCGACCTGCACGAGCGCAGCACCCGGCTGGCCCACGGGCTGCGCGCGTCCGGGATCCGGCGCGGCGACCGCGTCGCCTACCTCGGGCCCAACCATCCCGCCTTCCTGGAGACGCTGTTCGCCACCGGCATGCTCGGGGCCGTCTTCGTCCCCCTCAACATCCGCCTGGCCGCCCCCGAAATCGCCTACCAACTGCACGACTGCGGCGCCAAGGCCCTGCTGTACGCCCCCTCCTGCGCCGAACTCGCGGGCGACGGACCCGACGTGACGGTCGAGGTGGGGCCCGCCTACGAGCAGCTGCTGGCCGACGCCGGCACCGACCCCATCGACGAGGCGGTCGCCCTGGACGACCTGTGCCTCATCATGTACACCTCGGGCACCACCGGCCGCCCCAAGGGCGCCATGCTCACCCACGGCAACCTCACCTGGAACGCCGTCAACGTCCTCGTCGACCACGACCTGGTCGCCGACGAACGCGCCCTCGTCTCCGCCCCGCTGTTCCACACCGCAGGGCTCAACATGCTCACCCTGCCGGTGCTGCTCAAGGGGGGCGCCTGCGTCCTCGTCGAGTCCTTCGACCCCGCCGCCACCCTCGACCTGATCGAGCGGCACCGGATCACCTTCATGTTCGGCGTCCCCACCATGTTCGACCTGGTGGCCCGCCAACCCGGCTGGGACGACGCGGATCTGAGCAGCCTGCGGCTGCTCACCTGCGGCGGCGCGCCGGTGCCGACGTCGCTGATCGCCACCTACCAGAAGCGCGGACTCACCTTCCTCCAGGGCTACGGCATGACCGAGGCGTCCCCCGGCACCCTCTTCCTCGACGCCGAACACGCCGTCAGCAAGGCCGGCTCGGCCGGCGTCCCGCACTTCTTCAGCGACGTCCGGGTCCTCGCGCCGGACGGATCGCCCGCCGCACCGGGGGAGTCGGGGGAGGTCGTGGTCCGCGGCCCGCACGTCAGCCCCGGCTACTGGGGCCTGCCCGAGGAGTCCGCCGCGGCCTTCACCGACGGCTGGTTCCGCACCGGCGACGCGGCCCGTACCGACGAGGACGGGTACATCACCATCGCGGACCGGATCAAGGACATGTACATCTCGGGCGGCGAGAACGTCTACCCGGCCGAGGTGGAGGACGCCCTGCTGGCCGTGGCCGGGGTCGCCGAGTGCGCCGTCATCGGCGTCCCCGACGAGAAGTGGGGCGAAGTCGGCCGCGCGGTCGTCGTCCCCGAACCCGGCGTCCGGCTCGACCCGGAGCAGGTGCTGGCCGCCCTGGCCGGCGTGCTCGCCCGGTACAAGCTCCCGAAGTCGGTCGTCCTGGTGGACAGCCTGCCGCGGACCGCGTCCGGGAAGCTCCGCAAGAACGACATCCGTGCCCAGCACGGCAGTTGAGACCTCTCGCTGATCCCGCTCATCCCGCTCACGAAAGGCAGCACACCCCATGGCCCTCACCGTCAACGGACTCGACGAACTCAAGGCCCTCGCCGGGACCGACCTCGGCACCAGCGGCTGGATCGAGGTCACCCAGGAACGCGTCAACGGCTTCGCCGACGCCACCGACGACCACCAGTGGATCCACACCGACCCCGAGCGCGCGGCCGCCGGCCCCTTCGGGGCCCCGATCGCGCACGGCTACCTGACGCTGTCGCTGTTCATCCCCCTCTTCACCGAGCTGCTGGAGGTGGAGGGGGTCACCACGAAGGTCAACTACGGCCTCAACAAGGTGCGTTTCCCCGCCCCGGTCCGGGTCGGCTCCCGCATCCGCCTCGCCGCACGGCTGGCCGAGGTCGAGGAGGTGCCCGGCGGCCTGCAGATCACCGTCGACGGCACCGTCGAGATCGAGGGCGAGCCGAAGCCGGCTGCGGTTCTGCAGAGCCTGTCCCGCTTCTACGCCTGACGCGCCGACCGGCGGGGGCGGGTCCGGGCGGTGCTTGTCAGGAATCCGTCGTCGGGGTATACGGGAACCGAGGAGTGGATCCGACTGCGGTCCCGGGCGCGGCCCGGCCGGTGTGCTGGGCGCACGGGCACGGAGGTGACGAGCCGATGATCACCGAACTGGCCGTGGAGCGGGTGGAGTTCGCATGCGGCCACTGCTGGCACCAGTGGAGTGTCGACTTCGACGTGCAGCAGTGGCGCGACGAGGAGAACGGGGAGGAGTGGGAGTACTTCTCCCGCGACGGGATCCCCGCCGCCTCCCCCTACACCCCCGCCGGAGCGGTCCCCTGCCCGGCCTGCGGGCGGCACTGGGTCGGCCGGATCGTCGCCCGGCGTCCCGTCGCGCTGCCGCCCGGGCCGGAGCAGACCCCGCGTCACCAGATCCTGGACGCGGCCGAGCACCGCTCCGAGCGCAGCGGCGCACCGCTGCTCGGCGCGGAGGCGCACACCCAGCCCGAACAGCTCGGGCCCCCCGGCCCGGGCGCGTTCGCGCCGACGCCGCAACCGGCCGGGCGCAACGGCCGCGAGGCGGACAAGCACCATGGCGCGCCTGGCCGTTGACGACCCCACCCAGCCGCGGCCCGCGGGGAGCCGGGGGTCGGCACCGCGGCGTAGCGGAACGCACGACTTCACATTTGTCATCGTTCCGATGACATGCTACAAAGGAGACAGGTTAGGCGCATTGGCACGACCCGATGCAGGAGGTGTACCGCGATGTTGATGCGCACCGACCCCTTCCGCGAGCTCGACCGGCTCACCCAGCAGTTGCTGGGCAGCACCGGCACCTGGTCCCGTCCGTCGCTGATGCCGATGGACGCGTACCGCTCCGGCGACGAGTACGTCATCGTCCTCGACCTCCCCGGTGTCCCCGCCGACGCGATCGACATCGACGTCGAGCGGAACATGCTGACCGTGAAGGCCGAACGCCGGCCGCGCGCCGAAGGCGACGACGTCCAGGTCGAACTCTCCGAGCGCCCGCTGGGCGTCTTCTCCCGCCAGGTGATGCTGGCCGACACCCTGGACACCGAGCGGATCAAGGCCGACTACGACGCCGGCGTGCTCACCCTGCGCATCCCGATCGCCGAACGGGCCAAGCCCCGCCGGATCGAGATCAGCCAGAGCGGCGGCTCGGACCGGAAGCAGATCCAGGCCTGAGACGGCCCTGCGTCGCCCTGCCGCCCTCCGCGGCAGGGCACCCGCACGCAGCGGCAAGGAGGCTGCTGTGACCCTCGCCATCCCCGCCGAACAGACCTGCGGCCTGTCCTCCCGCACCGCGGCGCCGGGGCCCGCCGAGGTGGCGGAGTGCGCGACCGTCGTCGTCGCCGGGGAACTGGATCTGGCCGCCGCCGAGCCGCTGCGCACGCGACTGTCCAGTGCGCCGGCCGGGCACCGGGAGGTCGTCGCGGACCTGTCCGCCGTCCCCTTCATGGACTGCTCCGGCCTGCGCCCCCTGCTGGACGCCCACCGCTACGCAACCCGGATCGGCCACCGCCTGACGGTGCGCCGACCCAGCGCGGCGGTCCGCCGGCTGTTCCAACTGGCCCGGTCGGACGGCCCGTTGCCGGTCGAGCGGTAACCATCAGGCTGCCGGGACGGCGCGGCCGGACCGGCAGCCGCCCCCAGCCGTCGTCAGCGAGGGAGCCGTGATGAGCTCCGAGCACACCCCGTGGGACCTCGCCGTCCAGGCCGCCGACACGGTCCGCTGCCTCAACCGGCGCGCCCTGCGGCCGGACGCCTTTCCCTTCCCGACCGATGTCCACCACACCCTCGGAGCCCTGGCCGGGATGCTGGAACAGCTGCCGGACACCCTGCACCGGCTCGCCGCCGGACTGCACGCCCTTCCGGCGGACCACCTGGCGGTCCATGCCGACCCGCCGACCCCGGAGGAGTACAAGGCGAGGGTCGCGCTCGAACTCGGAGAGGCGATCGCCGACATCGAACGCGCTGCGGCGCGACTGCGGCAGGCCCAGCACACCGCGGCGGAACTGGTGTGGACGGGGCCCATACCGGGCCTGTGATCCGCCGTGGCGGTCGGCGCGGCCGCGGCTCAGGCGGGTGAACCGCCATGCGGCGCAAGGCAGTCGGGGCCGACCGCGGCGGCCAGCTCGCGGATCAGCGGGTTGTCCTTGCCGCTGCGCCAGGCGAAGGCCCAGCGGCAGGGCGGCGCGTCGCGCACGGGTAGGTAGACCAGGTCCGGCCACGGGTAGAACCGCTCGGCCTCGGCGGGGCAGGCGATGACCGCCTGGCCGGCGAGCACCGCCTTGAGCTGGTCGTCCCAGTTGGCGACCTCCGGACCGCGCGGGACCAGGCGGCCCGAGGGTGTGCGCAGCGGCTGGAACGCCTCCTCCATGGACGGCGGGATCGGCGACCGGTGGGCGACGAAGGTCAGGTCGCCGTAGTCCTCCAGCGATACGGAGTCCCGGTCCGCCCAGGGGTGGGTGGCGGCCAGGACGAGCACCACCGGCGACGTGTGGGTGACCGGGCCCACCACGATGTCGGGTTCGCGCACGGGCAGCCACAGGTGTGCCACGTCGATCTCGTCGGAGCGCAGCGGCGTCAGCGGGTCGACCGGGTTGAGGTCGCGATGGACCAGGTGCACGCCCGGGTGGCGGGCGCGGAAACGGGCGAGGACGTCCTGGATCATCCAGCCCTGCGGACCCATGGTGGCCAGCGTGAGCGTGCCGCCGCCGGTACGGGTGGACGCCGCCACGTCCTCGATGCCGTCGAGGATCTGCCGGTAGGCGGGGTGCAGGCTCCGGTAGAGCTGGTCGCCCACCGGGGTGAGGCGGACCGAGCGCGAGGTGCGCTCGAACAGCGGGGCGCCGATGCGCCGTTCCTGCTTCTTGATGGCGTGGCTGACCCGTGAGGCGGTGATGTGCAGCCGCTCCGCGGTTCGCCCGAAGTGCAGTTCCTCCGCCAGGGTCAGAAAGATCTCGATGTCGCGCAGTTCCATGCCCCCTCCTGATCGTGAACCTAGCGGTCATCGCGGCGTTGACACAACGCGCATCGGTGACCCGCCGCGCAACGGTGCCTTGCGGACTTGGCCGTTGTTCACGGCGGACCTTCCGGCCAGGCTGACGGCATGAGCTCAGTGGGACGACCCGGCCCGGGGGCAGGTACCCGGGCACGTCCCGCAGTTGACGGAGCGCCACGAAGCAAGGTGTGAAGGATGGACAGAAGTCTCGACCCCGCGCACACGGGCATCGCTGCCCTCGTGTCCAGCGGTCTCCGTCCCCGCCCACGGACGCGGGCCGGAGATCCGCCGACCGTCGGCTCCGTGCCGGGTGCGCTGTGAGCTGCCGCTGTGACTTCGAGGGGAGGGTCGCCATGTCGTTGATCGTGCCGATTCCGTGGCTGTTCGCGTCGGCGTCGGCGCCGTCGGCCGGAGGGGTGCCGACACCCATGCGCTCCGACGGACCGCGCCCGACGCGCCCGCCGGTTGCGGACTGCCCGACCGGCGGATCGCCGGCCGTCGTGGAGGAAGGGGCGTCCGCGAGGTGCGGACGCCCTGCGCTGACGGAGTGTCAGCAGGAGGTCACCGCAGTGGCGTAGGGGGCTACCGCCTTCCGCCACGCTCGTACGGGATCCGCTCGCCGGCCTCGACGGCGAACGGCAGGCGGTTCCCGGCCGGGGGGAGCGGGCAGGTGGCCAGGTCGGTGTAGGCGCAGGGCAGGTTGGTGGCCCGGTTGAAGTCGAGGACGACGCGGCCCTCCTCGTCCGGCGCCGGGACGGTGATCGCGCGGTTGGCCGCATAGGTGGTCACCCCTGACGTGGCGTCGGTGAACAGCACCAGCAGGCTGCCGGAGCGGCCGCCGTGGAACACCGTCAGCCGGTGCGGACCGCCGTCCGGCCCCGCGAACTCGACCTCGCCAGGGGCGTCGTAGACGTGCTCCAGGCCCTCGACGGCCGCCTCCACGGTCACCGCGCGCGGCGTGTCGAAGGGCAGGTAACGGCCCGTCAGGGACCAGGCGGGATCCGGGGCGTAGGCAGGGGTGTGCGTGTAGTCGAGGCGCAGCTTGTGATCGGGGTGGCGCGGCCGCAGGATGTCGTGACCGCCGCGCTTGGCGACCTCGATCACGGCCTCGCCCGCGCCGGCGAACACGCTCGTCCGCTCCGCGAGGACCCCGAAGTCGTGGCGCCCGCTGACGGCCACGCCGTCCACCACCAGCTCCTCGCCCTCGTCCAGCTCGACGCTGACGCCGTCCTCGGTGCTGGACCAGGCGCCCGGCGCGTCGGAGAAGCGCGTGGGTTCGGCGTCGAGCCAGCGCAGGCTGGTCACCGCGAGGAACCCGTGCGGATCCGCGAGCGCCCGCTCGTGGTCGGCGTGCCACTGCTCCCAGTCACGGGTGAAGTCGCGGGTCAGCTCGCTGGTGCGGTCGTCGTGGACGGCGTCCTGGCGGGTGTCCGGAACGGTCATCGGTGCTCCTCGGTGGACGGTGCGGCGGAGGTGATCCGGTGGAAGCGGCTGGCGTGGAAGACCAGCGGCGCCACAGCGTGGTCGGCGTCGATTTCGTGGACCCGCAGCAGCACGATGTCGTGGTCCCCGGCGCGGACGACCTGCTCGACGCTGCAGTCGAACCAGGCGGCGGCACCGTCGATGAGGACCGCCCCGTCGGCGGTGGCGGTCCAGTCGAGCCCCGCGAAGCGGTCGCCCTCGCGCGCGGCGAGCTGGCGGCAGGCGCGTTCCTGGTGGGCGCCGAGCACGCTGACGCCGAGGCGTTCCCGGTCGCGCAGCAGCGGCCAGGTGCGCGAGCCGTGGGCCACGCAGACGGACACCAGGGGCGGATCGAGCGAGACGGACGTGAACGAGCTGGCGGCCAGGCCGACGGGTGTGCCCCCGGTCAGGGCCGCGACGGCGGTGACGCCGCTCGGGAAGGCGCCGAATGCGTGCCGGAGCTGCGCGGGTCCGAGCACGCGCGTCTCCTCCTGTGTCGCGGTCATCGCCGCCCCCATTCCTCGGCCAGCAGCTGGTAGGACCGGACCCGGTCCTCGTGCTGGTGCGTGATCGTGGTGATGATGAGTTCGTCGGCGCCGGTGGCGTCGCGCAGGGTCTCCAACTGGTCGGCCACCTGCGGCGGCGAGCCGACGAACTGGGTCCCGGTGCGGTCCGCCACCAGGGCCAGGTCCGCCTCGGTCCAGATGTGCGCGCGGGCTTCGGCAGGGGTGGGGAAGGGGATCGCGCCGTCGCCGCTGCGGATGCTGCGCACCCACAGCCCGTAGCCGGTGGCCAGTTCCCGGGCGGTGGCCTCGTCCTCGGCGACCACGACGTCGGCGGAGACGCTGACGTGCGGTCGGTCCAGTTCCGCGGAGGGCCGGAAGGCCGCGCGGTACGCCTCGACGGCCTCCAGCACGGTGGCGGGGCTGACGTGGTAGTTGGCGGCGAAGCGCAGGCCGTGCGCGCCGGCGACCTCGGCGCTGATTCCGGCGCTGCTCCCCAGGATCCAGACCTGGAGGTCGGCGTGCTCGCCGGGCACGACGTGCGCCTCGACGCCGTCCGCGGTGGTGTAACTGCCGGACAGCAGCGCGAGGATGTCGGCGATCTGCTCGTCGTAGGGCTGGGACTGGGCCCCTGGTAGTTGCAGCAGCCGCTGGTGCAGCACGAAGCGCGGGTGGCCCAGCAGGTGCTCGTAGGAGAACCGCGCCGGAATGCGCAGGCCGCCGGGCGTCAGGCCGTCGGTGACGGGCGTGGCGCCGACGAGGGCCGGCTGCCGCGACGTGGCCGCCGAGCGGCCGCCGGAGCGGCCGAGACCGAGGTCGAACCGGCCCGGGTGCACCGCGTCGAGCAGGCCGAACTCCTCGACGGTGGCGAGGGCGGTGCGGTGGCCCAACTGGACGGCGCCTGCGCCGAGTCGGATGGTCGAGGTCGCCGCGGCGGTGAGCGCGAGCACCACGGCGGGGGAGGTGCCGGCGACGCCGGGGTTGAGGTGGTGCTCGGCGAACCAGTAGCGGGCGTAGCCGACCGCCTCGGCGCGCTGGGCCAGGTCAACGCTGTTGCGCAGAGCCTGGGTCGGGGTGGAGCCGGAGGAAATGGGGACCAGGTCGAGAACGGTGAGCGGGGTGTTGGCCATCAGTCGGGTCCTTCGTCAGCGCGCCGCGGCGGTCGGTGCCGGTGCTGCGTCGGCGGGGGCGGCCGGGGCGGTCCCATCGAGGGGGGCGGTCCCGTCGAGCGGGGTGGCCGGGCCCCAGGGCCACGGCGGGTCGGGGATGTCGCGGCGCAGCACGGGGGCGATGTCGGACTGGAACAGCTCCAGGCTGTCCCGGTGCTGGGCGTCGGTGAGGCCGTCTCCGTCGGCGTGCAGGTGCAGGACGCTGTGGCCGAGTTGTTCGTGGTAGCGGTGCACCTTCTCGATGACCTGCTGCGGGCTGCCGATCAGCGCGGAGCTGCGCTCGACGAAGTCCTCCAGGGTGAGGAAGACCGGCTCCAGGCCGAGGCGCTTCTGGAAGGCGAGCCGCCCTTCGAAGATCGGCCGGTAGACGGCCAGCGCCTGCTGGGAGGTGCGGGCGGCGTAGTAACCGGCGGTGCCCGCGCCGACGGCGGCCAGGGCGGGGTCGTGGCCGTAGTGCGCCCAGCGTTCGCGGTAGTGGCGGACGAGTTCGGCGTAGGGCGCGACGGGGTTGGTGACGTTGGCGGAGAACAGCGGGTCGCCGTAGCGGGCGGCCAGGTCCACCGACTCCCGGCTGGTCGCGCTGCCGTGCCAGACCCGGACGGGTTGCTGCAGCGGCCTGGGCCAGACCTCGGCCTCGGTGAGGGGCGCCCGGAAGCGCGGTGCGTAGGTGACCTTGTCCTGCCGCCAGATGGTGCGGAACAGTTCGTAGGACTCGGCGTTGCGGTCCCACTGGTCCTCAGGGGTCACCTGGAACAGCTCGCGCTGGGCGGCGCCGTTGCCCTTGCCGATGATGAGTTCGAGCCGGCCCCCGGACAGGTGGTCCAGGGTCGCGTAGTCCTCGTAGGCACGCACCGGGTCCAGCAGGCTCAGTGTCGTCACCGCGGTGAAGAGGCGGATGTGCCGGGTCAGTGCCGCGATGTGGCTGAGGACGACGGGCGGTGCGGAGGAGATGAACGGCCGCTCGTGGCGCTCGCCGACGCCGAAGCCGTCGAAGCCGAGCTCCTCGGCGAGCAGCGCGTGGTCGATCACCTCCCGGAAGCGCTGCTGCGTGGACTTCCGCACACCGGTCACCGGGTCGGGTGCGTGGGCGATCAACGTGATGGTCAGGAACCTCACAGGGCCACCGCCTGCGGCGGGGACGCGGGCGCGTGAGATGCGGGCTCGTGGGATGCGGTGACGGGGGACGGGGACACCGGAGGTGCGGGCACCGGGGATTCGGGCACGGGAGCGGCTTCCTGCTCGAAGGGGAGTCGGGGGCTGGAGACGCGCGGCGGCAGTTCCGGACGCAGCCGTCGGCCGTCCGGCGATGCGGGGCCGGACGGGGGACGGAACGAAAGGAGCGCTGGGGCGCGTCAGGCAGCGGCGTGCCGCGCGGCGGTGCGCGGCGCGAGGGCGTCGTCGGACGCCGGACACAGCGCGGTGGTGACGCGCTGCAGATCGATGTGGAGGCGCGCACAGGTGGTGGTGACGCGGCACCGGTCCTTGACCATGACGGGGGCCGACCGCAGCAGCAGGCCGTGTCGCACTCTCGTCACCTCCGTCCCGATCGGTCGCCACCGGCTCGAGCTCGCGCTTGCGGAGCCGTCTTCGGCTCCGCCGGGTCCTCACCTGGAGCACCCCGCCGCGGAGGAGGGTTGCCGTTCAGCAAGCCAGGGCTTGACGCTGACACTCGTGACCTGGCTGCACCGTAGCCCGACCGCGGCCTCGGGCACAATCCCGTTGAAGCAATAACGATCAACGGGCGCTTCTTCCCGGCCGGTTGCGCGGACCGGTGCCAAGGGGCGGACGGGATGCGAAGGTTGACGAATCGTTCGGACATGGATCTCAAGCTTCGGATGCCCGTTGACATTCGTCGCGAAGGCCTTCTAGCTTTGCCGACCAGAACGGTCATGAGTGTCGGCGTCAAAGCCCTGGCTGGCTGACCGGCAACCCTCCCGCGCGGCGGGGTGCCCCAGGTGAGGACCGGACCGAACTGTCGGTAAGCGCGAGGCCCTTCGGGGCGGAATGGCAAGGGTGACGGTGATGGACGCAGCGTCGGGGACGGCCGCACGCCGGCACCGCGGCCGCGTCGCGCCGTACCTGAACCGGGCCGTCGACCTGCTGCGCGTCAACAGCGCCCTGTGTACGGGCGCCGGCTGCGCCCGCTGTCCGCGCTGACGACAGCTGGCTGACGCACGCCTCGGGCGTGCACCTTTCGACCTCTCGCCTGCGCTGCGGCGTGCCCCGGCACGCCCCGAGGCGGCTTCCCTCCCCCGGTATCCCGGTGCGCGGGCTCGTCGGCACGAGCCCCGCCGCCGGCCTTCGCTGGAGTACCCCCATGAGCGACTCACTCGCCCCTGCCGTGCCCTCGGGCGCCGGACGTCCGCCGGACCCGGCCCCTTCCCCTCAACTCGCGTCCACCACAAGCGAGTCCGGCACTCGTGCGCTGTCCGCCCAGCGGGTGATCCCGCTGCGCAGCCCCGGCCGCTGGATCAGCAGCGCGGTCGCGCTGGTCCTGGCCGCCCAGGTGGTGCACGGGCTGGCCACCAACCGGTTCTACCAGTGGGACCGCTTCGGCTACTGGTTCGCCCGGCCGGTGATCACCAACGGCCTGGTGGTGACCCTGGAGGTGACCGCCTTCAGCGCCGTCCTCGGCCTGGCCGGGGGCGTCGTGCTCGCGCTCGCGCGGCTCTCCCGCAGCCCCGTCCTGCGGGCGACGAGCTGGCTGTACGTCTGGCTGTTCCGCTCGGTGCCGCTGATCGTGGTGCTGCTCTTCCTCTACAACTTCAGTGCGTTGTACCGGACTTTGAGCCTGGGCGTGCCGTTCGGGCCGGCCTTCTGGCACTTCGACGAGTCCAAGCTGGCCACCGACATGGTGATCGCCGTCGTCGGGCTGAGCCTCAACGAGGCCGCGTACGCCGCGGAGGTGGTCCGCGCCGGCATCCTCTCCGTCGACCAGGGCCAGCACGAGGCCGCCGCCGCGCTCGGCCTGCCCCGGCACTACCAGTTCGCCCGGATCGTCTTCCCGCAGGCCCTGCGCGCCATCGTGCCCTCCTACGTCAACCAGCTGATCGGCCTGGTGAAGAGCACCTCCCTGGTCTTCTACGTCTCGCTGCTCGACCTGTTCGGCTCCGTGCAGAGCATGGGCAGCACCTACCCCGGCGACGTCGTGCCGCTGCTGCTCGTCGCCACCGTCTGGTACGTGATCCTCACCAGCGTGATCTCGGTGGTCCAGTTCTACGTCGAGCGCCACTACTCGCGCGGCGCGCTGCGGACCCTGCCGCCGACCCCGCTGCAGCGCCTGCGTGCCGGGCTGCCCGCGCTGCGGGCCCGCATCCGCAGGGAGACCGCGATATGAGCACCCCCACGTCCCAACTGCCGCGTCCCGCCGACGCCGACGCGCCCGCACTGGCCATCGAGATCCGCGATGTGCACAAGTGGTACGGGGCCCACCGCGTCCTCGACGGCATCGATCTGACGGTGCGTCCGGGCGAGGTCACGGTGATCGTCGGGCCGTCCGGCTCGGGCAAGTCCACGCTGCTGCGCGTGATCAACCACCTGGAGAAGCCGCAGATCGGGCATGTCAGCCTGAACGGCGAGCTGATCGGCGTGCGCCGGCACGGCGAGCGGCTGAAGGAGTTGAGCGAGCGGGCGATCCTCGCCCAGCGCAGCCGGATCGGCTTCGTCTTCCAGAACTTCAACCTGTTCCCGCACCTGACCGTGCTGGAGAACGTGGCCGCCGCCCCGGTGGCCACCGGCCTGCTGCGCAAGCCCGAGGCACAGGAGTCGGCGCGTACGCTGCTCGGTCGGGTCGGGCTGGCCGACAAGGCCGGTGCCTACCCCCGGCAGCTGTCCGGCGGGCAGCAGCAGCGGGTGGCGATCGCCCGCGCCCTCGCGCTCCGGCCCGGCGTGATCCTCTTCGACGAGCCCACCTCCGCCCTCGATCCCGAACTGGTCGGGGAGGTGCTGGCGGTCATCAAGGACCTGGCCACCAGCGGCACCACGCTGGTCATCGTGACCCACGAGATCGGCTTCGCCCGCGAGGTCGCCGACCGCGTCGTCTTCATGGACGGCGGCCGGATCCTCGAACAGGGGCCGCCCGAGCAGGTGTTGGACCGGCCGCAGCACCCCCGTACCCAGGAGTTCCTGAGCAAGGTGCTCTGAACCCCTCGGTCAGTTCCCCTCGTTCGCCGGCGCGCCGACCCGGCGCGTGCGTCGGAACGCATTCCCTCCACACCCGAAACCCGCAACCGAAACCCGAACCAAGGACATCCCATGCCCAGCATCCGCAGCGCCAGACTCCTCCGCAGCCTGTCCGCAGGCACGGCCACCGCCACGCTCGCCCTGGGCCTCGCCGCCTGCGGCAGCTCCGCCTCTGACTCGACCGCCGCCACCTCCGCCGACCAGGCCGCCAACGGCACCGTCACGGTGGCCGCGCTGTCCAACGGCGCCGGCACGCAGACCGACCTCAAGGTCTCCGAAGTCGCGTCCCTGCACGCCGAGTTGCCGGCCTCGGTGGCCAAGAGCGGCCAGCTGGTCATCGGCGTCGGCGCACTGCCGGCCGGCTTCCCGCCCCTGGCCTACGTGGGCAGCGACCAGAAGACCCTCACCGGGGCCGAGCCCGACCTGGGCCGACTGGTCGCGGCGGTCCTCGGTCTCAAGCCGGTCCTGGAGAACGCCACGTGGGAGAACCTCTTCGTCGGCATCGACAGCGGGAAGACCGATGTCGGCTTCTCGAACATCACCGACACCGAGGAGCGCAAGCGGAAGTACGACTTCGCCTCCTACCGCCAGGACAACCTGGCCTTCGAGGTCGTCAAGAGCAGCACCTGGAACTTCAACGGCGACTACACCACGCTCGCGGGCAAGACGGTCGCCGTCGGCTCCGGCACCAACCAGGAGAAGATCCTGCTGGAGTGGCAGGCCAAGCTGAAGGCCGCCGGCAAGCAGCTGACCATCAAGTACTTCCCGGACAACAACAGCACCCATCTGGCACTGGTGGGCGGCAAGATCGACGCCTACTTCGGCCCCAACCCCGGGATCGCCTACCAGATCAGGCAGGACGCCAACACGCCGAACCCCACCCGCAACGCGGGCACGTACTCCGGCGCGGGCGCGAGCCTGCAGGGGCTGATCGCCGCGACCACCAAGAAGGACAGTGGACTGGTGAAGCCCGTCGCGGACGCCATCAACTACCTGATCAAGAACGGCCAGTACGCGAAGTGGCTGGCCGCGTGGAACCTGTCCAACGAGGCGGTCAGCACCTCGCAGATCAACCCGCCGGGCCTGCCGCTCAGCAACTCCTGACAGCCCGCCCGGTGCCGAGGCGGTCCCGGAACGATCCGGGACCGCCTCCGGCCCGCCTTCAGCATGGAGATCCCGGTGTCCACCAGCGTCCACCCCGCGCACCCGCACATCCCCGTCGGACCCCACGTCCTCGACAACCCCGCCTGGGCCGCGCTCACCGGCCCGCACGCCCGCTTCGCGGAACGGGTCGGCCGCGCCGCGCGCTACCCGGTCGACGTCTCGCCCTTCACCGCGCTGTCCGATCCGGACGACCCGCGTGCGTGGGACGACCTGGCCGCCCTGGTCGGGCCCGGCAACCTCACGGCCGCGAACGGAGTGACGCGACCGCCGGACGGCTGGCAGGTCGTGGAGTCGGGGCAGGGCGTGCAGCTGGTCGACACGGCGCTGCATGCCGAACCCGCCCCGGAGGCGGTCCGGTTGGGGCTCGACGACGTCCCCGAGGTGCTGGACCTGATCGCCCGCACCCGGCCCGGACCGTTCCTGCCGCGTACCGTCGAGCTCGGCACCTACCTGGGCATCAGGCGCGGCGGCCGGCTGGTGGCGATGGCGGGGGAGCGGCTGCGGCCGCCCGGGTGGACCGAGATCAGCGCGGTCTGCACGGACCCGGACCACCGCGGCCAGGGCCTGGCCACGCGCCTGGTCCGCGCGGTGGCGGCCGGGATCAGGGAACGCGGGGACACCCCGTTCCTGCACGCGTCGGCGGCGAACACCACGGCCATCCGGCTCTACGAGTCCATCGGCTTCACCCTGCGGCGCCGCACCTCCTTCCTGCTCGTGCGTGCCCCCGGCGGGGAGGGGTGACGCGGCGCCGCGGGAAGCGGCTTCGGCGGTCCCGGCGCTGTCCCGCGCCCGCCCGCGCCCGGCATGGGACCGATGGCGCCGTCCCCTCAACTCGCTACTCCTGAACGGAGGTTCCTCGTGACCACGCCCGCTCGCCGCGCTCCGGTCCTGGCTCTCGAACTGGGCGGCGGCGCCCACCCCGCGGCGCCGCGCGACGCGGCACGGCCCGTGCGCGCCTGGGCGGCGGCCGCCGAGGCC
>NZ_JBHSQJ010000035.1:45638-54352 GCF_042658505.1 Streptacidiphilus monticola
TACACCCTGGCCACCCTCAGCGACTCGCCGCTCCACCCGGGGCCCGAAGCCGGCGTCACCGCCGCGCATCTGGCCCTTGCCACCGACCGCATCGGCCTCGCGCCCACCCTGCACGCCACCACGACCGAGCCCTTCCACCTGGCGACCCAGCTCGCCTCGCTCGACCACGCCTCGCACGGCCGCGGTGCCTGGATCGTCGGCGCCACCAACGGGGCCGACGACCTCGCCACGATCGGACGCACCCCGCTCACCGCGCAGGCGCTGCGTCAGGAGACCGGCGACGTGGTCAGGACGGCCCGGGCGCTGTGGGACTCCTGGGAGGACGACGCGGTCGTCAAGTCCATCGCCACCAGCCGGTTCCTCGACGCGGCCAAGGTCCACCATGTGGACTTCGAGGGCGACAGCTTCAGCGTCAAGGGCCCCTTGATCACCCCGCGCCCGCCCCAGGGCCAGCTGGTGGTGATCGCTCCCGCGGATCTCGAACTCGACGCGCACGCGGACATCGTCCTGGTCGGCGCGGACGGGACCGCCGAGCGCGCGGCCCGCGCCCGCGCGGCCGGGGCCGCGCTCGTGTTCGCCGAGATCGAGGTGGTGCTCGACACCGACACCCCGGCCGCCCGGCGGCTGGAGCAGCTCGACCGGGGCGCGCCCTGGCCGGACTCCGGGCGGTTCCGCCATGTCGGCTCCGTCGCCGGGCTCGTCCAACTCCTTTCCGAGCTGCGCTCGTTGGTCGACGGCGTGCGTCTGCACCCGGCCGAGCCCGCGCACGACCTCCCGGTGCTCACCGACCAGCTCCCGCCGGCCCTCGACCGCGCCGGGCTCCACCGCGCTCCGCGTCCCGGGGCCATCCTCCGCGACAGCCTCGGGCTGCCGCGACCGGCCAACCGCTTCGCCGCCGCCCGCACCGCACCCGACGCCGCGAGCGCACGGCACGCCGCGAGCCCGGCCGACGACGCCAACGCCCCTGCCACGAGCCGAGCCCGAGCCCGAGCCGGAGGACACACGCACCGATGACCCGCCCCGACGAACCGCAGATCCACCTCGGCGTCTTCTTCACCGGCGTCGGCCCCAACCTGCTCTGGACCGAGCCGGACTTCCCCGACCACACCGCGGTCGACACCTTCGTGGACACCGTGCGGCTGCTCGAGCGCGGACTCTTCGACGCCTTCTTCCTGGGCGAGGGCCTGCGCGTGCGGGAGAACCGGGGACAGGTCTACGACCTCGACGTCGCCGGCCGGCCCGACGCCATCAGCCAGCTGTCCGCCCTCGCCGCCGTCACCGAGCACATCGGCCTGGTCGCCACCCAGAACACCACCTACAACTACCCGGCCGACCTGGCCCGCCGCCTCGCCTCCCTGGACCACCTGTCGGCCGGCCGCGCCGGCTGGAACATCGTCACCACCGACAACGCCTGGACCGGCGCCAACTTCCGTCACGGCGGCTGGCTTCCGCACGAGCGCCGGTACGAACGCGCCGCGGCCTTCGTCGAGGCCGCCAAGGAGCTGTGGGCGAGCGACGGCACGGAGCCGGTGGAGCGCGACACCGATCTGGTCCGGCTGCGCAGCCGCGCCACGGTGCCGCCCAGCCCGCAGGGAAGGCCCGTGCTCTTCCAGGCCGGCGACTCCGGTGGTGGCCGGGAACTGGCGGCCCGCCATGCCGACGTCGTCTTCTCCGCCAACACCGAGTACGCCAAGGCCGCCGCCTACGCCGCCGACCTCACCGCGCGGCTCGCCCGGCACGGGCGCACCCGGGAGTCGCTGCGCATCCTCCCCGGCGCCTCCGTGGTCCTCGGCGACACGCCGGCCGAGGCACGCGACAAGGCCCGGTGGATCCGCGAGCAGCAGATCAACGGCCCCCGCGCCGTCGCGTACCTGGAGCACTACTGGGGCACGGACCTGTCCGCCTACGACCCCGACGGGCCGCTGCCCGACATCGAGCCGGTCGAGGGCGAACTCGACCCCTCCCGCGGCACCCTGAGGGTGGAGCAGCGTACCGGCAAGCTCGAGCAGATCCAGAAGTGGCGCGACCTGGCCGCCGAGCGCGGCCTGACGATCCGTCAGCTGGTGACCGAGGTCTCGGGCGGCCATCCGGCCTTCGTCGGCACGCCCGGTTCCGTCGCCGACGAGTGGGCCCGCTACGTGCGCACCCGTGCCGTGGACGGCTTCAACCTGCTGCCGGACCGGCTCCCCGCCTCGCTCACCGAGATCGTGGACCGGCTGGTCCCCGCCCTGCAGGAGCGCGGCCTGTACCGCACCGCCTACACCGGCCGGACCCTGCGCGACCACCTGGCGCTGCCGCCGGCCGCCTGACCGGCCGACGACCGCCCCGAGCGAGGAGACCCCGTACGTGTCCTGGATCCGTCGCTGCACCCGCGTGCTCGACTGGTCGGCTCCCGGCCTGGCCGCTCTGGGCGGCTGCCTCACCGGCGTCGCCGTGCCGTGGCACGCGTCGGCGGGCTCGTGGGGGGCCCGCCGATCGCCGCACGCGCCGCCGCCCGGCCACCCCGAACGCCCCGCCGGCCACATCCCGCCCACGCGGACCGAGCGCGCCCTGTGGGCGGCGGCCCGGCGCTGAACCGACGGTGCGTCAAGTATTGACGCTGCCATGCAAACCCTGTGCAATGCCCATGCGTTGAACGGCGTTGGGGCATGTTTTCTTCTGTCGCGGAAGGGTTTGCCATGCACCGAAGGGTCCGCACGCTGCTCGCCGGCGCCGCTGTCACGGCGTCGGTGCTGTTGGGACTGGTTCCGGGGGCTGCGTTTCCGGCGCGGGCGGAGGCCAACGGAGTCGCGCCCACGCCGCCCATGGGATGGAGCAGTTGGAGCTTCATCCGGAGCAATCCCACCGAAACGAACATCGAGGCGCAGGCCCTCGCGCTGAAGAACAGCGGCCTGCTGGCCCACGGCTACCAGTACGTCAACGTCGACGACTTCTGGTATCTCAACCCCGCCGGTACCGTCGACGCCTACGGCCGTTGGGTCACCGACCCGGCCCGGTTCCCGCACGGCATGGGCGCGGTCGGCAGCTACGTCCACGGCCTCGGCGAGAAGTTCGGGATGTACCTGACCCCGGGCGTCCCGGTCGCCGCCTACCAGCAGAACACGCCCATCCAGGGCACGAGTTGGCACGCCCGGGACATCGTGTCGAACACCTCGTCCTACGAGACCAACTACAACTTCGGCTCGGGGTCGATGTACTACATCGACTACGCCAAGAACCCGGCTGCCGCCCAGGCCTTCCTCAACTCCTGGGCCGATCAGCTGGCCTCCTACGGCGTCGACTACGTCAAGATCGATGGCGTGGGGGACTGGGACCCGGCCGACGTCCAGCACTGGTCCCAGGCGCTGAACCAGGCCGGCCGCCCGATCCATCTGGAGCTGTCCAACAGCCTCGACCCCGCCAACGCCGGGACCTGGCGCCGGTACGCCAACGGCTGGCGCATCGAGGGCGACGTCGAGTGCTACTGCGGCTCGGGCTCCTACCCGCTCACCAACTGGAGCCACGTCGCGGCCCGCTTCGCGGACGTCCCCCAGTGGATCCCCTTCGCCGGCCCCGGCGGCTGGAACGACCTCGACTCGGTGGAGGTCGGCAACGGCTCCAACGACGGGCTGACCGCCGACGAGCGCCGCACCCAGCTCACCCTCTGGGCGATCGAGGGCGCCCCGCTGCTGCTCGGCACCGACCTGACCAGCCTCGACCCGGCCGACCTCGCGCTGCTGACCAACGACCGCGTCATCGCCGTCGACCAGGCCGGGGTCCCGGCGCGGCCGGTGGACCGGGTGGCCCAGCAGCAGGTCTGGGGCGCGGCGAACACCGACGGCAGCTACACCGTCGCCCTGTTCAACCTCGGATCCGGAACCGCGACCGCCACCGCGCACTTCACCGACCTCGGCTTCAGCGGCAGCGCCGACGTGCAGGACCTGTGGAGCGGCACCGACCTCGGCAGTGCCACCGGCGCCTTCTCCGCGTCGCTGGCCGCGCACGCCTCGCGCCTGCTGCGGATCACCCCGGCCGCCGGGGACGCCTTCACCACGCTCCACTACCACCTGGTGGACGCGGCCACCGGCCAGTACCTGGGCACCAGCGGCTCGGCCCTGGTCACCGCCGCCGCGGACGGGGCCGCGGACCAGCAGTGGCAGCTGGTCCCCGCCGGGCGCGACGGTTACCGGATCGCGAACGCCGCCAGCGGCGAACTCGCCAACGTCCCCGGCAACAGCACGACCGCGGGCACCCAGCTGATCCAGTATCCCGACGACCACGGCGCCAACTCGCAGTGGACCTTCACCCCGAACGGCTCCGGCGGCTACACCGTCACCTCGCACCTCGACGGACAGGCGCTGGACGTCAGCGGCTCCGCGGTGGTCCAGGAGCCCGCCAACGGGGCGGCCACGCAGGCATGGAAGCTGGTGCCGGTGCTGCTCCCCGATGCGCAGTACCGGATCGTCAACGGGGCGACGGGGGGCCGGATCGACGTGAACGACGACTCCACCGCGGACGGCGCCGCGATCGTGCAGTGGCAGGACAACGGCCAGGCCGACCAGCGCTGGTCCTTCGTCCAGCAGTCCGGCGGAGCGGTCACCGTCGTCAACGCCAACAGCGGCAAGCTGCTCAACATCCCCGGTCCGACGACGAGTCAGGGGACGCAGCTGATCCAGTACCGCGACGACGGCAACAGCAACTCCCGCTGGACCGTGCTGGACGCGGGCCCGAACCTGGTGCAGTTCCGCAGCGTGTACGACGGTCAGCTGGTCGACCTGAACAACAGCGGCACCAGCAACGGCACTTCGGTCCTGCAGTGGCCCGCCGACGGCGGCGCGAACCAGACCTGGAGCCTGCTCGCGCCCGAGTGAGCACCCCATCCGGCGTGACGTACGGGCCGCACGGTGGGAGTGAAGTGGGCCTTCGTCCCGATGGGTTGACGGCGTGTCAGGAAGGGCATAGAACTACAACCCGCGGATGGTCGGAACAGTTGACTCATGCTGGGAATTGTTGAAATCGGGGTGCGCCCTGCTGCCCGCCCGTCCCGCGTCCTCCCTCCGACTCCACCCTCAGGAGAAGCCCATGTCCGACCTGGCGTCGCCCAGCCGTCGTGCCCTGCTCAGGGGGATCGCCGGCGCCGCCGGCCTCTCGGTCCTCCCGGCCGGGCTGCTGACCGCCTGCGGCAGTTCGAAGTCCGGCGGGAGCGGCGGTTCACCGTCCAGTTCCTCGGGAACGGTGACCTTCGGCTCCAACTACTCCGACGCGAGCACCAAGGCGGCGTTCGCCGCCCTGGCCACCGCCGCGACGCAGGCGACGGGGCAGAAGATCACCATCAACACGGTCGACCACAACACCTTCCAGCAGAACATCAGCGCCTACCTGCAGGGCACGCCGGACGACCTGTTCACCTGGTTCGCCGGCTACCGCATGCAGTACTTCGCCGCGCAGGGGCTCGCCCTGCCGCTGGACGACGTGTGGGAGAAGATCGGCGGCAACTTCGGTCCGGCGGCGAAGCAGTTGTCGACAGGGCTGGACGGGCACCAGTACCTGGTGCCGCTGTACAACTACCCCTGGGTGGTCTTCTACAACAAGAGCACCTTCGCCGCGAAGGGCTACTCGGTGCCCACGACCTGGGACCAGTACCTCGCGCTGGCGAAGAAGATGAAGGGCGACGGCCTGGTGCCGATCGCCTTCGCGGACAAGGACGGCTGGCCGGCGCTGGGCACGTTCGACATCCTCAACATGCGCATCAACGGCTATGACTACCACATCAAGCTGATGAAGCATCAGGTCCCGTGGACCGACGCCGGGGTGACCGCGGTCTTCGAGCACTGGGCCGAGCTGATGCCCTACCTGCAGCCCGGCGCCAACGGGCGGATCTGGCAGGACGCGGCGAAGACGCTGGAGGCCAAGCAGGCCGGGATGATGTTCCAGGGCACCAACCAGGTCGCCGCCCAGTACGTGAGCGACAAGGCGAACCTGGACGACCTGGACTTCTTCGTCTTCCCCGCGATCAACCCGGCCTACGGCCAGGACTACATGGACGCTCCCACCGACGGCTTCATGATCAGCAAGAAGGCGAAGAACGTCGCGGGCGCGAAGGCGATCCTGGAGTACATCGGCAGCGGCGCGGCCGAGACCACGTTCCTGAAGACCGACCAGTGGGACGTCGGGCTCGCCCAGGGGCTCCAGGTGCCCACGTACGACGCCATCCAGAAGAAGTCCGTGGCCGAGATCGGCAAGTGCAAGGCGGTCGCCCAGTTCATGGACCGCGACGCCGACCCCGCGATGGCCACCGCGATGATCGCCGTCATCCAGAAGTTCATCGACGACCCCAGCACCTCGAACATCGCGTCCCTGCAGAAGAGCGCGGAGGCGCAGGCGAAGGCGATCTACACCTCATGACCGTCGGTTCCGAAGCGGTCTCCCCGCCGGCGCGCGCACCGCGCCGGCGGCGGGGCGTCCGCCGCCTCTCGCGCCGGGACAAGACCGTCGCCGCGCTGCTGCTGGGCATCCCGCTGCTGCTGGACCTGGTCTTCATCTGGCTCCCGGCGCTGGGCAGCGTGGGGCTGTCGTTCACCAAGTGGAACGGCGTGGGCGGCCTGCACGCCAAGGCCTGCCTGCCCAACGTGCCCTCGATCCTCAACAACGGCTGCCTGTACGGCGTGCAGAACTACCACCAGGCCGCCACCATCTACCCCGAGTTCTGGCCGGCCGTGCGCCACAACCTCATCTGGCTGGCCGTCTTCATCCTGGTGGCCACCCCGCTGGGCATGCTGTTCGCCGTCCTGATCGACCGCGGCATCAAGGGCAGCCGTATGTACCAGAGCGCGCTGTTCCTGCCGGTCATGCTCTCCCTCGCGCTGATCGGCATCATCTGGGAGTTCCTCTACTCGCAGAATTTCGGCCTCATCAACACCGTGCTCGGACGCAACGGCAACAGCAACGCCATCGACTGGCTGGGCGACCCGCACCTGAACCTGTGGGCGGTCCTGGTCGAGGCGACCTGGCGCCAGGCCGGTTACGTCATGGTGCTCTACCTGGCCGGACTCAAGGCCGTCGACCCCACCCTGCGCGAAGCCGCCCGGGTGGACGGCGCCAACGCCTGGCAGACGTTCTGGCGCGTCATCTTCCCGACCATGCGGCCCATCAACATCGTCATCCTGGTGGTCACCGTCATCGAGTCGCTGCGCGCCTTCGACCTGGTCTACATCACCAACAAGGGCATCAACGGGCTGGAGCTGCTGTCCGTGCTGGTCACCTCGAACATCGTCGGCGAGACGCAGCGCGTCGGCTTCGGCTCGGCCCTGGGCGTGGTGCTGCTGGTCATCTCCCTCGTCCCCATCAGCGTCTTCCTGTTCCAGACCTTCCGCCGCGAGGAAGCCCGATGACCACCCAGACCTCCACGATGGCGCGAACTCCGGGCCAGGCAAGCAGGGTTGAGGCCAGGCCCCGGCGCAGGCCGGTCTACGAGGTCGCCGCCCAGACCTTCCTGATCTGCGCCTCGGTGCTGTGGCTGCTGCCGATCGGCTTCGCCCTCTACGTCGCGGTCCGGCCCTACGCGGAGACCCAGAAGTACGGCTACGTCTCGCTGCCGCACGCGCTGACGCTGCGGAACTTCACCGACGCCTGGAACCAGTCCGACTTCCCGCACTTCTTCCTCAACTCGGTGCTGATCACCGTCCCCGCCGTGGTCATCGTGCTCTTCCTGGCGTCCGGGGTCGCGTTCGTCCTCACCCGCATCAACGTCAAGCTCAACGTCGCGCTGCTGATCCTGTTCACGGCGGGCAACCTGCTGCCGCAGCAGGTGCTGATCACCCCGCTGTACTGGCTCTACCTGAAGATCCCGCTGCCCTCGTTCCTCAGCGGCAGCGGCCTGCTCTACAACTCGCTCACCGGCCTGGTGGTCATCAATGTGGCCTTCCAACTCGGCTTCTGCGTCTTCGTGCTGAGCAACTACATGCGCTCCATCCCGGACGAGATGTACGAGGCGGCGCTGGTGGACGGGGCGGGGGTGTGGACCCGGTTCTGGAAGCTGACCCTGCCGCTGTGCCGCCCGGCCCTGGCGGCGCTCGCGACGCTGCTGACGACCTGGATCTACAACGACTTCTTCTGGGCCATCACCCTGATGTCCTCCGGGGACAAGCGGCCGGTCACCTCCGCCTTGGCCAACCTGCAGGGCCAGTTCGTGAGCAACCACAACCTCATCGCCGCCGCCGCGCTGATCGCGGCGATCCCGACCCTGGTCGTCTACATCCTGCTGCAGAAGCAGTTCGTCGCCGGACTGGCCCTGGGCTCCAGCAAGGGCTGACCGCCGACACAAGGACGGGCGCGGCGGCCACCGGCCGCCGCGCCGTTCATGCCTTGCCTTGCGTCGGAACTCAGTTGGGGCTGCAGGAGACCGTCGGCCAGGTCCAGGTGCCGTTGGTCTGGATTGTCACGCCCCAGTTGTTCCCACTGCCGTTGGGCTTGGCGGTGAGTACCTGACTGCTGGGGTAGGTGGCGTTGATGTTCCAGGTGGCGATGATCTTCTCCGGGGAGGGCACGTTCATCGTCACGGTCCACGTGTTGGAGCCGGTGACCGACACGTTGAGGTTGTAGCGGTCGCTCCACTGCTGGCCCGCGGAGAGCGTCGCCGTGCAGCTGCCGCCGGTGGAACCGCCCCCGCCGCCGGTGCTGCCCCCGCCGCCGGAGCTGCCGCCGGAGGTCACCGTGATGTCGGAGCTGCCGCTGCT
>NZ_JBHSQJ010000036.1:0-46010 GCF_042658505.1 Streptacidiphilus monticola
TGCGGCTCCGCCCGGAGGCGCAGCCCCCAGGGGCGCGGGCCTGCAGTCAAGTGCGGCTCCGGGGCGCGGGGCTCCACTCATGTGCGGCTCCGCCGCGCAGTTCCCCGCGCCCCTGGAGGCGGCGCCGCCTGGAGGCTGCGCCTCTGGGCGGCTACGCCGCCTACGGCCGCTTGGCGGCGACGACGGCGTCGAAGACGTCGCGCTTGCGGATGCCGAGTTCCGCGGCGACAGCCGCGATCGCTTCCTTGCGGGGCTGCCCCGCGGCCTCGCGGGAAGCGACCAGCGCGGCGAGGTCCGCGGGCTCGTGCGCCTCCGGCTCCGCCGGATCCGCGCCGGCGACCACCACGGTGATCTCTCCGCGCACGCCGTCCTTCGCCCACACCGCCAGCTCGCCCAGCTCGCCCCGCTTGACCTCCTCGTACGTCTTCGTCAGCTCCCGGCAGACCGCCCCGGCGCGGCCTGGTCCGAACGCCTCCGCCATCGCCGCGAGCGAGTCGTCGATGCGGTGCGGGGACTCGAAGAAGACCATCGTCCGTGGCTCCGTCGCCAACTCCCGCAGACGGGAGGCGCGTTCACCGGCCTTGCGGGGCAGGAAGCCCTCGAAGCAGAAGCGGTCCACCGGCAGGCCGGACAGCGCCAGCGCCGTCAGCACCGCCGAGGGACCGGGCACGGCGGTGATCCGCAGGCCCTCCTCGACCGCAGCCGCGACCAGCCGGTAGCCGGGGTCTGAGACGGACGGCATGCCCGCGTCCGTGACCAGCAGCACCCGGGCGCCGCCGCGCAGCGCCTCGACGAGCTCGGGGGTACGGCCGACCTCGTTGCCCTCGAAGTAGGAGACCACCCGCCCCGTCGGAGCCACTCCGAGCGCCTGCGCCAGTCGCCGCAGCCGACGCGTGTCCTCGGCGGCGATGACGTCCGCCTCGGCGAGCTCGCGGGCGAGTCGCGGCGGGGCGTCCTCGACGTCGCCGATGGGGGTTCCGGCCAGAATGAGGAGTCCTGTCACGATTCACATCCTCCCAGTTCCCGCCGTCCCCGCTGACAACTGCTGGCACGGACAGGCTCCGCCCCTACGATGCATGGCGTGAGCGGAGACACGGCGGGTTCGCCCGAGACGACAGGCACCACCCTGACGGTGGCGCGTCCGGAAGCGCTGGGCGCGAGCCCGGCCGGACGGCCGCTGAGCGCGTGGGCGCGCACGCTGGCGCGTCTCGGCTACCGCGAGCCGGCGCGCACTCCGTTGCGCGAGCGGCTGGTGCCGCCCATGCCGGACGGCCCCGGCCACACGCCGGGTCCGCAGTCACCGGCCCTGGGTCGCCTGGGGCTGCGCCTTCCTGACGCCCTGTGGGATTTCTCCGCCCGCTGGGCGGGCTGGATCGGCCCGCTGGTGATCACGCTCTTCTCCGGGCTGACCATCTTCTGGAAGCTGGGCACCCCGAACGCGATCATCTTCGACGAGACCTACTACGCCAAGGACTCCTGGGCGCTCTGGCACTACGGCTACGAGGTCAACTGGCCCGACCACGCCAACGACCAGATCCTGGCGACCCCGCAGACCATCCCCACCCCCTCCGGCGCGGCGTTCATTGCGCACCCGCCGGCCGGCAAGTGGGTCATCGGCCTGGGCGAGCAGCTCTTCGGCCTGAACCCGGTGGGCTGGCGGTTCATGGTCGCGGTGCTGGGCACCCTGGCCGTGCTGATGGTCTGCCGGATCGGGCGCCGCCTCTTCCGCTCCACGCTGGCCGGCTGCCTGGCCGGCCTGCTCATGGCCGTGGACGGCATGCACCTCGTGATGAGCCGGACCGGACTGCTCGACCAGATGGTGATGTTCTGGTCGCTGTGCGGCTTCGGCCTGCTGCTGATCGACCGGGACCGGGCGCGGTCCCGGCTCGCGGACGCGGTCGGCGCCACCGCGGACCACCCGGACGCCCGCCCGGACCACGCCCTGGCCACCCGGGCGTGGCTGGGCCTGCGCCCGTTCCGGCTGCTGGCCGGGATCTGCCTGGGCCTGGCGGCGGCCACCAAGTGGAACGGCGCCCCGGTCGTCGTCGGCTTCGCGCTGATGTCCGTGCTGTGGGACATCTCCGCCCGGCGGGCTGCAGGTTCCCGCACGCCGATCCGCTCGGCGCTGCTGCGCGACGGGCTGCTGGGCGCGGTGGCGGTGGTCGGCGGCGCCTTCGCCAGCTACCTGGCGAGCTGGTCGGGCTGGATGGCGACCAGCGGCGGCTACGACCGCCAGTGGGCGGCGCACCGGGCCGGGCTCTCCCTGGACCACGTCCTCGGGATCCCGCTGCCCCAGGTCGACATGACCTGGGTGCCCGACGTCCTGCGCAGCCTGTGGCACTACCACGCGGAGATGTGGCAGTTCAACACCACGCTGCACAGCCCGCACACCTACATGTCCAACCCCTGGGGCTGGCTGCTCAACAGCAGGCCGGTCTCCTACTACTACGAGTCGCCGATGCGCGGGCACTCCGGCTGCCAGGTGGCCCAGTGCTCCAGCGAGGTGCTCGGCATCGGCACCCCGCTGCTGTGGTGGACCGCGTGCTTCGCGCTGCTGTACGCGCTCTACCGCTGGATCCTGCGCCGCGACTGGCGCGCGGGCGCGATCCTGTGCGGGGTCGCCGCGCTGTACCTGCCGTGGTTCCAGCACCAGGACCGGACGATCTTCCTCTTCTACACCGTCGCCTTCGAGCCGTACCTGGTGCTGGCGGTGGCCATGATGCTCACCGCGATGATCGGAAAACACCGCCCCGGCTCGGACCGGCGGCTGCTGGGCACGATCGGGGCGGCGCTGATCCTGCTGGCCATCATGGGGAACTTCCTTTATTTCCTGCCTTTGTGGGACGCACAGGTGATTCCGTACAACGAATGGCGTTCCCGGATGTGGTGGCCGACGTGGATCTGACTTTCGGATAACGGTTTGCCGGAAAACATCGTGCGCTCAGGGAATGCACACGTACGATCCGGCGCATGAACAACGCTGCGAAGGTCGGCATAGCCGGCGTCTGTACGGCTCTGCTCGCCATGGGGGGATTCGGCGCGTACAACATCGTCCACGGTCTCACCGGCAGCACGTCCCCGGCCGCGCACGCCACGGCGCGCTCGACGGCCCCGCCGTCCGCGGACAAGGCGGTGAAGCTGGCGCAGGCCTTCCTGGACAGCTGGGCCCAACTGCACTTCGACGGGGCCGGCTCGGACACCGACGCCCCGGACACGGCCTCGGCGCGGATGAAGGACGTCGCGGACTCGCTGAAGCTGACCAAGCTGGCCTTCAGCCAGGTCGCGGCGGCCGGCCCCACGACGGTGCTGGTGCAAAACGACGCCACCAAGGTCACCTTCCAGGCCACGGCGCAGGTCGCGGGCGGCAGTTGGACGTACGACGGCTCGCTCTCGGTGATCCAGAGCGTCGGCGGGCAGGCCTCGGTGCACTGGGCCAGCAGCGTGCTCTACCCGGGCCTGAGGGACGACCAGAACCTGACGGCCGGTCAACTGCCCCCCGGGGCGAGCACGGCCAAGGTCGTCGCGAGCGACGGGAAGACGGACCTGTCCCGGTTCCCCTCCCTCACCGACATCGCCGCGACGATCCGCCAGCACGGCGGCGAAGGCAGCGGCGGCTCCGGCGGTACCGGCGTGGCGGTGGTGGACAGCGGCGGGGACGCGGTGAAGACCCTGAAGGTCTTCACGACGGGCAAGGCCCCGGTGATCCGCACCACCATCGACGCGGCCCGGCAGACCGTGGCCGAACGAGCCGTCAAGGACCCGGCCATCCAGGGGAAGCCGGCCGGCGTCGTGGCTCTGGACTGGCGCACCGGACACATCCTGGCGATCGCCTGGACGGGGAGCGACGGCAACATCGCCATCAACGGCATCAAGGCGCCCGGCTCGACGATGAAGATCATCACCTCCGCCGCGCTCTTCGACAAGGCCGGTCTCACCCCCGGCAGTTCGGCCCCCTGCAACGACTCCCAGCTCGCCAACGGCCAGATCTTCCACAACGACCCGGGTGTCAAGGCCGACCCGGGATCGACGATCGCCCAGGCGTTCACGGTGTCCTGCAACACCTCGTTCATCAAGGACGGGTTCGGCTATCTGGTGAACCACCAGGACGCCTCCGCCCTCAACGACGAGGCGACCCAGGTCTTCGGTATGGGCAGCTGGTCCATCGGCGGCGGCGTGGCGACCACCGATCCGAAGATCCCCACCGATGTCCAGGGCGGAGACCAGGCAGCGCAGTTCATCGGCCAGGGCAAGGTCAGCGCCACACCTCTGTTCATGGCCTCCGTCGCCGCGACCGTGCGCAACGGGGGGTTCGAGCAGCCCATCATCCTGCCCGGGCAGCACCAGGACAGCGCGCCCCGGCAGATCTCCTCCCGCACGGCCGGCTACCTGCGCACGATGATGCGCAGCGTGGCCACCAGCGGCACAGCCGCGCCCCGGCTGAGCGGACTCCCCCGGGTGGGCGCCAAGACCGGCACCGCGGAGGAGGGGGACCACACCAACGGCTGGCTCACCGCCTACAACGACGACATCGCCGTCGCCGCGCTGGTCGAGGGCGGCAGCTCGGGCGTCGACTCGGCCGGATACGTCGTCCGGCACCTGCTGACCGGGAACTGACCTCCCGTCAGCAGCCCGGGCTCAGGCGTAGATCTCGTGCAGGTTGTCGCGCGGGGCCGGGTGGTGCAGCGCTGCCGGGCCCTGGGCGAAGGCGCGGAGCAGGTTCTCCGTCACCCGCGTGACGAACCGTCCGGTCCGGACGTCCATCCCGTGGTCGCCGCCGTCGTCGTGGGTACCGGCCATCAGGGCCTCGACCCAGCGCATCGTGCCGACCGCGAAGACGCCCGCCCCGCTGCGGGCCGTGTAGTACGCGGTGTCGCTGTGGCTGTGGTTCCCGTTGCAGACGAGGGGTGAGTGCGCCAGCACCTCGATCGGCCGCGGGGTGGGCGCGCTCGGGGTGACCCGGTCGTACTCGACGCCGACCAGGTGCTTGAAGCTGTCGCCCGCCTTCACGCCCGTCCCCGCGAAGAGCCAGTGGTCGGCGTTGTGGACGACGTAGGGCGCGTCGGTCGGGTAGCCCTCGTAGAACACGCCGGTGAGCGAGGACTCCGGGTCGGGGGCCGGGCCGGAGCGGAAGTCGGTCGTGGTGAGCGCCCGGTCGTGCCAGTAGGCGGGGTCGTCGCGGTAGTCCGTCTTGTAGCAGACGACGGTCCGCCCGCCGTCCTCGAAGCGGACCCGACGGAAGCAGGTGTTCGCGCCCAGGAAGGCGACGTTGCTGCCGGTGTCCCGGGCTTTGGCGACGGCCGCGCGCTGCTGGGGGCTCCAGTACTCGTCGTGCCCCGGGGACAGCAGGGCCACCGCCCCCTGCAGGATCGACGGATCGGCGTGCACGTCGATGCCGGTCGTGTAGGCCAGCGGGATGCCGAGCCGCTCCGCGAGGACGACCAGGGCGCGTTCGTAGACGAGGAACTTCTCCGCGCCGCTGTCGGGGTAGGGCCGGTCGAAGGAGACGGCGAGGGCGCGGCTCGCGTAGGCGCCGTTCTGGCCCTGGTAGAGGCTGTAGCCGCCCCAGGTGTTGTAGGCCTGCCAGGTCGCGGCGCCGTGCATGATCAGCGTCTTGCCGCGGGCGGAGGAGGACCGCAGGATCAGCGGGACGAAGCGCTGGCCCTGGCCGCCGACGGCGTCGAGGCGCAGCAGGTACGCCCCGGCGGGCCAGGAGCCCGTGCTGAGGGTGAGGCTCGGCTTCCAGTGCGCCCGGACGGTGCGGGTCCTTCCCTCGACCTTCGGCGCCGCCTGACGCTGCCCCGGCTGCGCTTCGGAGCGCCAGACGAGGCGGGCCTGCGTGCCGCCGTACCAGCCGACGCGGTAGGCGGAGACCGTGAACTTCGGTGCGGTGGTGGACACATGGAGGACGACATCCTCGCCGGGGAGGGCGCTGACCCGGTCGGTGTAGCCCTGGATCGCCTCCTCCGGTCCGGTGCGGCGGATCCGCCAGGTGGGATCGCCGGGGAGGTCGTTCTCCGCCTGGACGGAGGAGGCGGCCGTCCCAGCCGCCGCACCGTGCGGGCTCGCCGCCTGGGAGGCGGGCTTGGCTCCGCCGTCGTCGCAGGCGCTCAGCCCGAGCGCGGCCCCCGCCGCGCCCACGGCCCCCGCTGCCAGCACGCTCCTCCGGCGCGGGCCGCGCGGCGATTCCTGCCCGTCGTTCGGACTCTCGTTCGGGACGTTCTCCACCCGAAACATTGTGAGGGGTCTTCACAAGAGCTGTGCAAGGAGGAACGCCCGCCCGGGTCCCCGCCCGGGAGCTGCCCCGGCCGCCGACAGCGGCTCGGTCGCGGGGCGCCAGGGCGGCGCAGACGCGCGCGATGCGCGCCGCCGGACCGGAACCGTTCCAGGACGCCGCCCTGCCACCGGGATGGCACGGCCGCCGGAGCGATGGCGGCAGGCGCGCCCTGCAGGGGCCGCCTGCGACTGACCACAACACCCGGCAGGGGAATCGGAGCGGAGGCGGGCAGCAGCCACCCCAGATGCTCCCCACTCTCCCTGGTGCCGTGTCCGGACTCGGGCGCGCCCGACAACGCAACGAGGAGCCGTGCCGGGCGCCGCAACACGGCGGACCGATCCGACAGGGCACTGCGCGCCGCACGGCACACCCCAGGGACCGGGGCAGCTCCCCGGCCGCGTGGCCCACAGGCGGTGAACTGCCGCAAGACTGAGCCCCGTTGGCGCGCCACAGCGCACCGGCCGACATCCCTGGCCGGCCGCGACCGCCCTGACGCTCCCTCAACCCCTCGTCGTGTGGAGGCGTTCCCGGAGGTGGGCCAGGCGGGGCCAGAGCCAGAGGAGGGCGGGGAGTTCGAGGTAGCCGAAGCGGCCGGCCGGGGCCAGCAGGAAGGCGAGGGCGACGCCGAGAGCGAGGCGGTCGCAGGCCTGCCGGGTGGTGCGCGGCGGGCGCGCGATCAGCCAGGCGACGAGGACCACAGCGCTGATGCCGAGCAGCACGAAGGACGCCGCCCGCCCCGCCGGGCCCAGCTCGGCCAGCAGGTGCCCGGGCAGGGGGCTGTTGGCGGGGGTGTGCACGCGCGAGAGCCCGAGCGGGAAGCGGACCACCTGCTCCAGCATCGCCCGCGAGTCGAACCAGGCGAACGGCGCCACCAGCGCCCCGCCCACCGCCACCACGGCCGCCGCGCAGCGGGCCGCCGGGCGGCGGCCGTGGCTGCGACACAGCAGCAGCAGCGCGATCGGGATGGCCGGCCAGGCCGTCCACTTCAGGGCGCAGACCAGGCCCAGCACCACGCCCGTCCACACTCCGCGCCCGCGTCCGGCCAGGGCCAGGGCGAGGACCAGACCGCCGACCATGGGCAGGTCCACGCCGCTCACCGCCGCCGGCAGGGCCACCAGCGGGGACGCGGTGATCAGGGCAAGCGCGACCACCAGGCTGCCGCCCGCGCCCGGCTCCCGCGCGGCCACCCGCCGGAGCCGCTCCCGAAGCGGGGCGCCGCGCGTCGTCAGATACCAGGCGGCCACCAGCGAGCCGAGGAAGCTGAGCAGGAACCAGATCCGGGCGTCACCGAGCACCCCGGGCAGGAACGCGTGGGGCAGGCCGAACAGGGTCATGCCGGGGAGGTACGGGGTGTAGCCCGTCCAGCCGTGCGGGTTCGGCAGGTAGGGGCTGCCGGTGGCGAGCAGCCGCGTCGCCGAGTCCTGCACCACCCGGACCTCCGACTGCGCCCAGCCGTGGGCGATCAGCACGCCGAAGGGCACCGCGACCGCGCCGAGCAGCGCGAGCGCGGAGACCGTGCGCGGTACCCGGTGCCGGGGCAGCAGCACCGCGGCGGAGGCCGCGAGCAGGTAGCCGACGCCCGCCGTCAGGCCCCAGCTGCGCTGTGGCGCGAGCGTGGACACCAGGGGGAAGGACAGCGCCCAGGCCGCCGAGAGCAGGCAGCCCAGCACCCATGGCCACCGGCCGCCCGCGAAGGCGGCGAGCCGGGGGAACCGGCTCCCGCCTGGGGTTTCGTCCACGTCGGCGAGGATCTGACTCGTCGTCACATCGGACCAGCCTAGGAACCCGGCCGGGGGTTTGTCGTCGTACCACGGTCTGGACCCGCATCCCTCCTCAGAGGGGTGCCTCCCCGCCGGCCAGGCCGTTCTCGTAGGCGAAGACCACCGCCTGGGTGCGGTCGCGCAGTTCCAGCTTGGCCAGGATCCGGCCGACGTGGGTCTTGATGGTCTGTTCGGAGAGGAACAGCTCCTCGGCGATCTCGGAGTTCGACAGACCCCGGGCCACCTGACGGAGGACGTCCAGCTCACGGGCCGTCAGCGCGGACACCGCTTCGGGCCGCAGGGAGCCGGCCTTGCGACGGCGGGCCACGTCCTCGATCAGACGGCGTGTCACGGAGGGCGCGAGCAGCGCCTGTCCGTCGGCGATGACACGGACGGCGTTGATCAGGTCCCGGGCGGGGGCGTCCTTGAGCAGGAAGCCGCTGGCTCCGTGGGCGAGCGCCTCGTAGACGTACTCGTCGAGGTCGAAGGTGGTCAGGATGAGCACCCGGGTGGTCAGCTCCTCACCCTCCGCATGGCTGCCGATGATGCGTCCGGTGGCGGTGAGGCCGTCCATGCCGGGCATGCGGATGTCCATCACCACGACGTCGGGCGTGAGCTCGCGGGCGAGCTGGACGGCGCGCAGGCCGTCCCCGGCCTCACCGACCAGCTCGATGTCGGGAGCGGAGGACAGCAGCGCGCCGAGGCCGTCGCGGACCATCTCCTGGTCGTCCACCAGCAGCACGCGGATCGTCCGGCTGTCCGTGGTCATCGCTACCGCCCGTCCGTCGCCCGCTCCGCCTGCTCGGCCTGCTCCGCGGCCGATTCTCCCAGCGGCAGTTCCGCGGCGACGACGAAACCCCCGCGTTCGCCGGGCGCGGCGTGCAGCGTGCCGCCGAGCAGGGCGGCCCGTTCGCGCATGCCGGTCAGGCCGTGGCCGCCGTTGCCGCCGGGGGTGACGGTCTGTCCGTTGGTCTGCCCGTCGTCGGCGACGACCACCCGGACGGCGTCGCTCGTGCGGACCACCTCGATCTCCACCCGGGCCCCGGGGGCGTGGCGTCCGGCGTTGGACAGGGCCTCCTGGACGATCCGGTACACGGAGACGTCGACCACGGTGGGCGGGCGTTCGGGCAGGCCGGTCAGGGTGAGGTCGACCTGCATGCCGGCCTGCCGGGCCGCGCGGACCATGTCCGGGATGGAGTCGATGCCGGGCTGCGGCGCCCGCTCGACGTCCGCGTCGTCCTCCCGGAGCAGGCCGATGACCCGGCGCATCTCGGTCAGCGCGGTGGTGGACGCCTCGCGGATCGCGGCGAAGGTGGCCAGGGTCCGCTCGGGGAGGCCGGGTTCCTTGTAGGGGGCGGCCTCGGCCTGGATGGCGATCATGGACATGTGGTGGGCCACGACGTCGTGCAGCTCGCGGGCGATCCGGGACCGCTCCTCCAGCACGGCCTGCCGGGCCAGCCCGGCCCGCCGCTGCTGCTCGGCCTGCTCGAGGTGCCGCTCGGCCTCGCGGCGGGAGTGGATCGCCTCACCGAGCACGAGCACGAGCGTGACCGCGACGGCGGCGATGGCGAGCACGACGGGCGGCAGTCCGACCAGCGGTATGGCGGGCAGCAGCACCAGCCCGGCCGTGAGCACGTCCACGCCGACGGCGATGTCCCGCCCGTAGCGCTGCGCGGTGAGGAAGAGCAGCACGAGGAACGCCACGCAGCCGCCCACCGGCCACGGCCAGAACGGGGTGGGGGCGTGCCCGACCTCGGCGAAGGTGGTCAGACTGAGCCCGATCCCGGACATCCGCCAGCCCGCGAGCGGGCGGGAGGTGGCGAGCAGCAGCGGGAACACGGCGAGGGCGGCCAGCGCCCAGGCCATGCTGCCCGGAACCAGCTGGTTCAACTGGTAGTTGGCGCTGACGGCCATGCCCCCGACCGCTGCCAGCGCCAGCACGAGGGCGACGATCCGCAGTCGCGGCGAGAGCCGCGACAGCACGGCGACGGGCCGGTCGGGCGCCGCCCAGGCGGCGTCGCGCAGGATCCGCAGGAAGCGGACGACGCGCGTCAGCGCGCCGAGCAGCGCTCGGCGCAGGGCCCGGAACATGGCGTCGTACATGGTCCTTGAACTATCCCATCCGGGATGACGGATAGCCGACAGATTCCGCGCGGAGCGGCCGCCCGTAGCGTCGGTGGTGTCAGCGAGCACGCACCACGACCAGCACCCACCAGGACCAAGGGAGTGAACCGAGATGAGCGCGTACGCCCTCGCCCGTGTCGAGTCCGTCGAGTTCGGCCCGGACATCGTCGAGTACCTGCAGCGCATCGACGCGACGCTGGAGCCGTACGGCGGCCGCTTCCTGGTGCACGGCGGCGAGCCCGAGGTGCGGGAGGGCGGCTGGGGCCGCGATCTGATCATCATCGAGTTCCCGGACCTCGCGCGGGCGCGGGGCTGGTACGACTCCCCGGAGTACCAGGAGATCCTGCCCCTGCGCACCAAGCACATGGTCGCCGACGTCATCCTCGCCCAGGGCGTCCCCCAGGGTTACCGGGGCGCGGACGCCCTCAAGCACTGAGCGCCCCGCCAGGAGGCGCAGCCTCCAGGGGCGCGAGGAACTGCGCGAGCAACACACCACCCGCGGAGGTCCGTCCCCGATCAACGGGTCGAACCTCCGCGGGTCGTGGGCTGGTCGCGCAGTTCCTCGCGCCCCTCGCGGCTGCGCCGCTCCGGGCTCAGTCTTCGAGGCGCTGGAGGCCCAACAGGACTCCGAGCAGGCCGGCCTGATCAGGCGTCAGGCGGCCGACCGCGTCGACCATCGTCAGGGGTGGCGCGTCCGTGGGGTCCGGGGGCGCTGCCCCCGCCTCCGCCGCTGCGTTCACCTCGGGCTCCGTCGACGCCATGCTTCCCTCCCGAACGGCTGTTCCGCCCGGAGGCTACGCCCTCCGTACCCCCGCCGTCACCCCGGGTCAGCGGGGCGCGGGCTCAACGCGCCAGCGCCTTGTCCAGTTCGGCGCGCGTCGGCAGCGACGGCTGTGCCCCGGGCAGGGTGGTGGACAGGGCCGCCGCCGTGTTCGCGGCGCGCACCGCCTCGTGCAGGGGCTCGCCCTCCGCCAGCCGCACGGCCAGCGCGCCGCAGAACGCGTCGCCCGCCGCCGTGGTGTCCACGGGGGTGACCGGGTGTGCCGGGACCAGCAGGACCGCACCGTCCTCGCACAGCAGTGCGCCGTCCTGACCCAGCGTCACCACCACCGCGGCCGGGCCGCGCAGCGTGCGGGCCGCGTCGGCCACCGCGTGCAGGTCGGGCAGCGCCTGCCCCACCAGCACGGCCAGCTCCTCCCGGTTGGGCACCAGCACGTCCACCATGTGCAGCACGGACTCGGCCAGTTCCCGGGCCGGGGCCGGGTTGAGCAGCACCGTTCCGCCGGCCAGCCGGACGGCCGCCTCGACGGTCTCCGGCAGCACCTCCTGCTGGAGCAGGGTGATCCGCGCGTCCCGGAGCAGCGTGCCCTCGAAGGCCACGTGCTCGGGGTGGAGCACGCTGTTGGCGCCCGGGCTGACGATGATCGAGTTCTCGCCGGTCAGCTCGTCCACCGCGATCATCGCCCGGCCCGTCGGGGCCTCGTCCGTCGCCCGGACCCGGGAGGCGTCCACCCCCTCGCGGGCCAGCGCGGACCGCAGCCGCTCGCCCGCCGCGTCGGTGCCGACCCGGCCGACCATGGCCACCCGGCCGCCCAGGCGGGCCGCGGCGACGGCCTGGTTGGCGCCCTTGCCGCCCGGGTGCTCGGCGAGGTCGCCGCCCAGCACCGTCTCGCCCGGCACCGGGTGGTGCGGCACGGGCACCACCAGGTCCAGGTTGAGGCTGCCGACGACGGCGATGTCCACAGAGCTGTCAGCCATGGGCCTACCTTCGGGCATGCCGCCGTCAGGTTCAACAAGTCCTGCTCAGCCGCCCAGCACCGCCTGCATCACCGCGCGGGCGACGGGCGCGGCCAGCCCGCCGCCGCTGATGTCGGCACGGTCGGCGTTGCTGTCCTCGATCACGACGGCGACCGCGACCGGCGCCGTGTCCGAGCCGCCGGGCTTCGCGTAGGCGACGAACCAGGCGTACGGCTTGCCGCTGTTGTCGACGCCGTTCTGGGCGGTGCCGGTCTTGCCACCGACGGTGGCGCCGGGGATCTGGGCATTGGTGCCGGTGCCGTTCTGGACCACGTCCACCATGGCCGTCTGGATCTGCTGCGCGATCGAGGCCGACACCGGCTGCCCGAAGCGCTGCGGCGAGAAGTTCTGGACGACGGTGCCGTCCGCGCGGGTCAGCTTCTCGACCAGTTGGGGCTTCATCAGCACCCCGTTGTCGGCGATGGCCGCCGCCACCTCCGCCATCTGCAGCGGGGTGGCCCGGGTGTCGTACTGGCCGATGGAGGACAGGGCCAGGAAGGCCTGGCCGGTCAGTTTGTCGGGGAACACGCTCTCGCTCACGCCGACCGGCACGGTCTGCCCGGTCCGGTTGAACCCGAAGGCCTCGGCCGTCCGCACCATGCCCTGCTCCCCCACGTCCACGCCGAGCTTGGCGAAGACGGTGTTGCAGGAGACCCGCAGCGCGTACTCCAGCGTGGCGTTGGTGCAGGCGTCGCTCGCGGACTCGTTGGTGACGGCGTGGTTCGTGTCCTTGGGCGTGTACGGGTTCGGCGAGTCGGTCGGTTCCGGGCGGATAGGTCTGCCGCAGCGCCCGGTTGAGCATCGGCTGAGCACTGTCGGCGTTCAGCTCCGTCCACGCCCGGGTGACCGAACTCCCGGTGCCGGCAATGCGGTTGGGGTCGTAGGACGGGGTGCTGGCCAGCGCCAGGATGCGCCCGGTCGCGGGCTCGATCGCCGCCACCGCCCCCCGCTTGTCGCCGAGGCCCTGGTACGCGGCCTGCTGCGCCTTGGCGTTGATGGTGGTGTAGACGTGGCCGCCGGGAACCGGCTCGCGGCTCACCGCGGTCCACAGCGGACGGGTGGACAGGCGCGTGTCCGAGCCGGAGAGCACCCCGTCCTCGACGCCCTCCAGCAGCGTGTTGCCGTAGGTCTGCGAGGAGTAGCCGGTCACCGGGGCGTACAAGGCGCCGTTGGTGTAGGTCCGTTGGTAGTCGAACCGGCCGCCGGTCGCCTTGGAGCCGGTGACCGGCCTGCCCTGCACCAGGATCTCGCCGCGCGGCTGCGCGTAACGGGCGATCGTCGCCCGCTGGTTGGCCTGGTCGTGGTTGTAGCCCTTGGCCTGGAAGACCTGGATGCGGGTGCAGTTGACCAGCAGCGCCACGATCAGCAGCAGCGCGAACATGCCCGCGCGGCGCGCGGTGCGGGACAGCGAGAGGCGCTTGTGGCCCGCCCTCATGCGGCGGCCTCCCCCTCGGCGCCGGGCGGCTCGGGCGCGGCCACCGGCTCGGCGTGCTCCGGGTGCGGCAGCCGGGCCGCATGGGTGAGCCGGACCAGCAGCGCCACCAGGACCCAGTTGGTGATCAGCGAGGAACCGCCCTGGGCGAGGAAGGGCATGGTCATCCCGGTCAGCGGGATGAGGTCGGTGACGCCGCCCGCGACCACGAAGACCTGCAGTGCGAGCAGCACGGCGAGGCCGATCGCCAGCAGCCGCCCGAAGGGGTTGTGCAGAACCCGCCCGGCCGTGAAGCCGCGGCCGACCAGGACGGCGTAGAGCAGCATGACGGCGGCGATGCCGGTCAGACCCAGCTCCTCGCCGAAGGTGGCCAGGATCCAGTCGGACTTCACCGCGAAGCCGATCAGGTACGAATGGCCCTCGCCGAGCCCGGTGCCGAGCAGGCCGCCGGCCGCGAAGGCGAACAGCGACTGTGCCAACTGACTTGCGCCCTGGCCCTGTTGGATGCTGGCGAAGGGATGGAGCCAGTCCACGACCCGGCTGTGCACGTGCGGCTCCCACAGCGCCACCGGGACCACGGCGACGGCGGTCAGCACCAGGCCGACGGCGATCCAGCCGCTGCGGCCGGTGGCGACGTAGAGCATGACGACGAACAGCCCGAAGAAGATCAGGCAGGTGCCCAGGTCCTGCTCCAGGAAGAGCACGCCCGCGCTGAGCAGCCAGACCAGCAGCAGTGGTCCCAGGTCGCGGCCCCGGGGCAGCTCGACGGGCCCGATCCGGCGGCCGGTGAGGGCGAGCGCGTCGCGGTTGACCGCCAGGTAGGCCGCGAAGAAGACCGCCAGCGCGATCTTGGCGATCTCGCCCGGCTGGAAGGAGAGCGGGCCGATTTTGATCCAGATCTTCGCCCCGTAGACGGCGGGCAGGAAGATCGGCACGACCATCAGCAGGATCGAGGCGAAGGCCAGCACATAGGCGTAGCGCTGGAGCCGCCGGTAGTCGCGCAGCAGCACGACGACGGCGACGAACAGGCCCACCCCGAGCGCGGACCAGACCAGCTGGGTCTGCGCCGAGGCGTTGCCCGGGGTGGCCCGGTCCAGCCGGTAGATGACGACCAGCCCGAGCCCGTTGAGCAGCACGGCGACGGGCAGCAGCAGCGGATCCGCGTAGGGGGCCCGCCACCGCACGGCCAGGTGCGCGATCAGCGCGAGTGCGCCGAGGCCCAGCGCGTACTCCGGGGTGTCGGCGGGCACCCTGCCGTCCAGGTTGCAGCCCACGTCCACGTAGCCGAAGGCGGCGATGGCCACCGCCCCCACCAGCAGGCCGAGTTCGACCCAGCGACGGGTGGGGGCGGTGGCGCCGGACTCCGGGCCGCTCCCGGAGTCCGCGGTGCCGGATGGGTCCTGAGGGTCAGTCACCGACGGCGGGACCGGCCGACGCGGGAGCGGCGGCCTTGGCCGCGGAGATGGCGTCGCGCAGGTGCTGGTCCTCCTCCGGGCTGAGCGAGGTCTGGATCAGCTGCCCGCCGTAGGGGGCGATCTTCGGCAGGACCTTCTCGGTGACGGCGTTGTCGACCAGGACGAAGAGCGCGGCCGCACCGGGGGTCAGCCCTTCGCCGACCCTGCGGGCGAAGTTGTCGTCCACGCCGTAGTCCTGGGCCGCCCCGAGGGCGGCGCCGGTGGCGCCGCCGATGGCCGCGCCGAGGAACGGCATGAAGAAGAGCAGGCCGATCAGCCCGCCCCAGAGCGCGCCTCCGGCAGCGCCTACGCCCACGGTGTTGGTGGCCTGGTGCAGCTTGATCTTCCCGTCCTGCGTCCGCGCGACGACGAGGGCGTCCTCAAGCTCGAGCAGCCGCTGCTTCTGCAGCTCGAACAACTCGGCCCGGACCTTCTCGGCGGTGGCGACATCGGGGTAGGCGACGACGACGAGATTGCTCATGGAGTTCCCCTTCGAGACCGTGACTCGAACGGAATGTATCCCCACTTCGCCCTCAATTGTCCGATTTACACGCCCACCCGCGCCCCCACGCTCGGCGCCGTAGGCCCCAACGCGGCCCAGCCGCCATGGCAGGACACGAGCCGGCGCGGCTCCACCGCGTGAGGCGCGACCATCCCCGCCCGACCCAACGGCGGCGCAGCCGCCGGCAGGGGACCGGCGGACGCCGCAGACACGGGCGGCTCCGCCGCGCAAGGCGCGACGAACCCACCCCGAGCCCGCCCCTGCGGCACAGCCGCCTTCAGCGGCGCAACGCCGCAGACACGGCGCCGCGTGAGACGCGACGAGCCCGCCCGGGGCCTCACCTCTGGCACAACCACCTTTCAGCGGGTGCGAGGCCGCAGACACGGGCGGCTCCACCGCGTGAGGCGCGACCATCCCCGCCCGACCCAACGGCGGCGCAGCCGCCGACAGGGGACCGGCGAGGCTTGCAGACACGTGCGGCATCGCCGCGTGGAGGCGCGACGAGCCCACCCCGAGCCCGCCCCTGCGGCACAGCCGCCTTTCAGCGGCACAACGCCGCAGACACGACGCCGCGTGAGACGAGACGAGCCCGCCCGGGCCCCGCCTCTGGCACAGCCGCCGTTCAGCGGTGCGTGGCCGCACGCGCGGCTCCGCCGCGCAAGGCGCGACGAGCCCACCCCGACCCCGCCTGCGGCACAGCCGCCGTTCAGCGGTGCGCCGCCGCACGCGCGGCTCCGCCGCCGGGGGGCCGAGCGACACACCACGTGGGGGTGGTCGCCCCGTTCCGACGGTCCGGAACGCCCTCGCTGGTGGGCCGGTCGCACAGTTCCCCCCACCTTCCGGGGAGGGGATGACCCCAGCGCCCCCGGCAGGGAAAGGCCCCTGCGGGGCCTACGGGCGGCGGATGGTGCGGGAGGCGGGGAGGGTGAAGCCGATCTCCGCGCCGCCCTGGGGGCGGTTGACGGCGAAGACGCGGCCCCCGTGCACCTCCGCCACCTCCCGGACGATGGACAGGCCCAGCCCCGACCCGGGATAACTGCGGGCCGCCGTCGCACGATAGAAGCGGTCGAAGATCCGCTCCAGGTCCCCCTCCGCGATACCGGGGCCCGAGTCCGCCACCGCGATCTTCCTGCCGTTGGCGACCAGCCGGATCTCCGCCGGCGCCGGGGCGAACTTCGCCGCGTTCTCCACGAGGTTGGTCATCGCGCGCTGCAGCGCCTGCGGCCGGGCCAGCAGCAGCACTGGCTCCGCCTCGACGGCGATCTCGCGGCCCGTCCGGCGGCTCGCCAGCGTCGCCGTCTTCTCCGCGAGCGCCTTGAGGTCCACCTCCGACGGCTCCTCGATGTTGCGCCGGTCGGCCGCCAGCTCCACCAACTCGTTGACCAGACCCGTGAGTTCGCGCGTCTCGATCTCAAGGTCGTCCAGCAGTGCGGCCCGCGACTCCGGGCGCAGCCGGTCCAGCTTGCGCAGGGCGGCGATGTTGGTGCGCAGCGAGGTGAGCGGGGTGCGCAGTTCGTGGCCCGCGTCCTGGACCAGGCGGCGCTGGTCGTCCTGGGAGCGGGCGAGGCGGCCCAGCATCTCGTCGAAGGAGCGGCCGAGCCGGCCGATCTCGTCCTGCCCCTGCTGCGGCACGCTGACGTCCAGCCGTCCGGTCGACGCCACCTCCTCCGCCGCTCCGGCCAGTCTGACGAGGCGTCGGGTGATCCGTCCGGCCACCCACCAGCCGACGCAGCCGGCCGCGACCATGACCACGCCGGTGGTCAGCACGGTCCGGATGAGCAGGCTCTCCAGCAGGTCGTCGGTGATGCTCAGGTGCTGCGAGAGCATGACCGCGCCGCGGCCGCCGCCGAGGGAGACGGTGACGACGCGATAGCGGTCGCCGCCGGTGGCCTCGGTGACGTCGTGGGTGAGGCCGGGCTCCTGGGAGCGGGCCAGTGTCCGGTCCGCCTCGGCGACCGGCAGCGGGTCCGGTTTGCCCTCCTCCAGCACCACGCCGCCGGGGCCGAGGATCTGGATGCCGATGTCGCCGGAGTGGGTCAGCTGGTCGGCCAGCTGCTGGTGCTGGTCCGTGCTGGTGATGAAGTCGCCCGGCTTGAGGTTCTTGAACTGCTTGGCGTCGCCGACCAGGGCCTGCAGCGACTGCGAGAAGTCCTTCTCGTGGTCGTGCCGGATCAGCGCGGCGGCCGAGCTGTACCCGAGGGTGCCCACCAGCGTCGCCACCAGGACCGCCACGCCGGCGAAGGCCAGGGCGAAGCGGACCCGCAGGCCGACCGGGACGAACAGTCCGCTCACGGCTCTCGCAGGGTGTAGCCGACTCCCCGGACGGTGTGGATGAGTGACGGACGGTCAGGCGTGTCCAGCTTGCGGCGCAGGTAGCCGATGTAGACGGCCAGGTTCTTCGAGCCGGGGCCGAAGTCGTAGCCCCAGATGCGGTCGTAGACGGTGCTGTGGTCGAGCACGATGCCCGCGTTCCGGGCCAGCAGCTCCAGCAGGTCGTACTCGGTGCGCGAGAGCTGGATCTCGTTGCCGCCGCGCCACACCCGGCGGGCGGTGGGGTCGATCCGCAGGTCGTCGACCTCGATCAGCTCGCGGCGGCCCAGGCCGTCCTCGCCCGCCCCGGCCTCCGGAGCGGGCGGGACCCGGCGCAGCAGCGCGCGCAGCCGGGCCAGCAGCTCCTCGGCCTCGAAGGGCTTGACCATGTAGTCGTCGGCCCCGGCGTCGAGCCCGGCGACCCGGTCGGAGGTCTCCACCCGGGCGGTGAGCATGAGGATCGGCGTCCGGTCGCCCTCGGTGCGCAGCACCCGGCAGACGGCGAGGCCGTCGATGCCGGGCATCATCACGTCGAGCACGAGGACGTCGTGCTTCTCCTTGTGCACCGCGGCCAGCGCCTCGATGCCGTCGGCCGCGGTGGTGACCTGGTAGCCCTCCAGGGTCAGCAGGCGGTCCAGCGAGTCACGGATGGCACGGTCGTCCTCGGCCAGCAGTACAGTCCACGTCACGCCCTCGATTGTCGCCGACCCGTCGTGAGAACGCGGTAAGAGCCCCGCGCGAGCTTCGTGCAGGCGTGGCCGTGGCCAGGACGGCGACCTCCCCCCAGGGCGTCAGCACCGGCCGGGCGGGCGGCGGGCCGCCCCGGCGGACCGCGGCCAGGCAGTCGCGGAGCTGGCACAGCTCCTCGGCGTCGAGCACCGCGGCGCCGAGGTCCAGCAGCTGCCGCTCCCCCTCGTCGTCCAGTCCGGCCGCGGCCCCGTCCGCCAGCAGCACCACCGGCTCCCCCGAACTCCCCCGCGCCACCGCTGTGGTGGGACCGCCACGAACAACCAGCACACGACACCCCCTGGCCTCGCGGGCGGCAGCAGTCCGGCCACCCCGATGCGCCGAACGCTATCCCGGCGCGCCGCCCGGCCCCGGACCGTCGGCACACATTCGCGCGGGGTCCCCCGTTTTGGTCCAAGCAGCGGCATCCGTGCCTCCTGACGGGCCGTCACCGCAGTGGCGCGCCATGCCCGTGCGGGCTCAGGTGGCTCAGGTGTCGGCCTCGCCCCGGCCGCGGTCGAGCAGCGACTCGACCAGCGCGGCGACATGCCGCCGGTCCTCGGCGGACAGCTGCCGGAGGCTGGCGATGAGGACGTCCACCTCGCGGTCGGGGGCGGCCACGTGGATGCCGCAGGCCTCCGCGGCGGCGCGGCGGACCGCGTCCAGCGGCAGCTCCAGCCCTCGGGCCAGGCCCTCCAGGCTTGCCGGCTGGGGCATCCGGACCAGCCGCTCGACCGTCGCCAGGTGGTGCACCGTGGACCGGGGCAGGCCGCCGCGCCGGGCCACCTCGCCGTACGACCAGCCGGTCCTGTCGATCCGCTCCCGGATCAACTCCCGTAGTGCGTTGGCCGGTTGCTGGGCCTGCGGCCCAGGGGACGGCGCGGAATCCTCGCTCACCTGGCGCAGCCTCCTCAGTCCGGACGCCTCCGGCTCGGTGGCGCCGATTCTAGAGCGATCACACGGATGTGCTTGCCACGCGCACCGCCCGCGGTTACTGTCCAATCTCGTTGGACAGTTCGTCCGACGTCGTCGGACGCCGAATGAAGGGGATTCCTACCCATGAGCATGGACATCCACGAGCTGGAGACCGAGTCCGCCGAGCTGCTCCCCGCCCGCGAGGCGCTGGGCCGGCTCAAGTTCAGCTTCCACAAGACGGTCACCGTCACCAAGCACGTGGCCTACGTGGACGCGCACAACGAGTCGCTCGCCGGCAACTGGAACTCGCCGTACGCCGAGGCGGCGTCCTGCGCCAGCCAGTCGATCTCGATCCACCAGTAACCACCGGCAGGACGAGAGCGGCAGCGTGGAACCGCAAGCGGCACTGCCGGGGCCGGGTGGGCCCGCCTCCGCACTCCCCCCGGCCGGGCGCCCCGCCCCCGCGTCCGACCAGGACCCGCGGGGGCGGCAGGCGCCCCGCCCGAGTGCCGGACTGCAACTGCTCGGCGAGTACCAGGGCTCCGGCTTCACCGAACCCCGGTACCTCGCCCGGCGGGGCGACGGGCAGGTGGTGCAGCTCACCAGGCTGCTCCACCTGGTCGTCGCCGCGGTGGACGGTCAGCGCTCCACGGCGGAGATCGCCCGGCTGGTCCGGCTCCGGTCCGGCCGGGAGGTCAGCGCGGCGAACGTCGCCTACCTGATCGACCGCAAGCTGACCCCGCTGGGGCTGACCCTCCCGCCCGGCCGCGACGACAGTCCGGCGGACGCCCCGCGCTCCGACCTGCTCCTCGTCCTCAAGGGCCACACGGTGCTCCTCCGGCCGGCCCGGGTGAACCGGGTCGGCCGGGCGCTGGCCTGGCTGCACCGGACTCCCGTGGTGGCCCTGGCCCTCGCGGCCGCGGTGGCCATGGACGTCTGGCTCTTCGCCGTGCACGGCGCGCTCGCCCCGGTGCTGGCCGTGCTCGACCGGCCGGCACTGCTGCTCGCCGTATTCGGGCTGACCGTGGCCTCGCTGGTCTTCCACGAGTTCGGCCACGCCTCGGCCTGCCGTCACGGCGGCGCGATACCCGGCTGCATCGGCTGCGGGCTCTACCTGGTCTGGCCCTCGCTCTACACGGACGTCACCGACGTCTACCGGATCGGCCGCGCCGGCCGGATCCGCACCGACCTCGGCGGGGTCTACTTCAACGTCCTGTTCATGCTGGGCCTGTGCGGCTGCTACCTGCTGACGGGGCAGCAGTTCCTGCTGGCGGCGGTCTACCTGGGCCACTTCGAGATCCTGGAGCAGCTGCTGCCCGCGCTGCGCCTGGACGGCTACTACATCCTGGGCGACCTGGCCGGCGTGCCCGACCTGTACGGCAAGGTGCGCCCGATCCTGCTCAGCGCGATCCCGGGCCGCCCGGTCCACCCCGAGGCGGCGGCGCTGAAGCGCTCGGCCCGGGTGACGGTCACCGCGTGGGTCCTGACGATGGTGCCGCTGGTCCTCGGCGAACTGGGCTACGCCCTCTGGAACCTGCCCCGCCTGACCGGCACGGCGGTCCACTCGCTCCACGTGCAACTGGGCGCGACCGCATCGGCGTTGGACGACGGCCGGATGGCGGCGGCAGCCGTGGCGGCGCTCGGCAGCGCGATGCTGCTGCTGCCCGCCGCGGGTGCCGGATACCTCGCCCTGCGCGTCGGCGGCCGCCTGCTGCGGGCGCTGCGCCGATGGGCGGCCCGGGGCCGCGGGGCCCGGCTGGCGCTGGCGCTGGGCGCGGTCGCACTGCTCACCGCCCTCGGTGCGGCCTGGGCGGACGACGTCCTGCCACAGCGCCAACTGCCGCCCCGGCAGGCATCGTTGGTACCGACCGAGCCGGCGAAAGCCCCCACCGGCTCGGCGGTCGGCCACGGCAGGGCCGTCACGACCCCGCACGGCGCGGCGGGCAGGGTGCCGCTCCCGGTGCGAACCCACCGCACGACGTCCGCCCCTGTCCCGCCGACCCCGCCTCCCTCCGCGTCCGCGTCGGCCCCCGCGCCCGCGTCGCCCTCACCCGGACCCGGCCGGTCGCCGTCCCCGCCCCCGAGCCGGTCGGCCTCGGCCGCACCGTCTCCATCTCCGTCCTCGTCCCCGTCGGCTTCCGCCACGGCGACACCCGGCAGCACCGCTCCGAGCCAGAGCACCTCCCCGGCGGCCCCTTCCCCCTCGGCCGCCCCGCCCGTCCCACCCTCGCCCACTCCCGGAGGAACACCACCGTGATGTCCAGGACCCCCCTCTCCCGCAAGGCAGTTCGCACCGGCCTCGTCGCCCTGCTCGCGCTCGGCGGCCTCGGCGTCGGCGCCGCCCCGTCCTCGGCACTGTCGCTGCGGATCGGCGGCGTGGCCATCGCCGCGGACGGCGCGCGGGCCGTCGCCCACCCGGGCCACGAGACCCGGTTCGACGACTCGTTCACCGTCCACCAGTACGGCACGGTCCGCGCGGCGGGCGTGCGCAACCGGGCGATCGCCGACTCCTCCGGCTGCTCCGCGGACGACGGCTGCCGCGCCGTGGCGCTGTCCTTCCAGATCGTCACGATGGCGGGCACGGACATCCGACTGGAGGCCCTCAACCTCGGCCAGGCGACCAACCACTCCTGTCCGAGCTGCGAAACGGTGGCCGGCGCCTACCAGTTCATCGTCTCGACGGCCCGCCCGTTCACGCTCTCCTCGGCGGACCTGGCCCAACTCGCCGCGGTCCACCACGCCCTGGACGCCCTCGGCCGCAGCGACGCGGACGCGGCCACGCTCAAGGCCCGGGCCGACGCGCTCGCCGCCCGCGTCACCGCCGTCCTCCAGGCGGCCGCCGCCCGGGCCCCGCAGCCGCCCACCACCCACCACCCCCTGACCGTCATGCCGGACGCCACAGCGTTCGTGACGGTCCACCGCATGTTCGACCGCTGACGCCGACCTCTCCGCGGCCGGACATGGCCGGGGCCCGGTCCGCCCCCGCGGACCGGGCCCCTGGCCGCGCGTGCATCAGTCGGCGAAGGACCACGGCGCCGACCCTTCCGCCGGGCCCGATGTCCGCCCAACTCGGCGTCTCCGAACAGCTGTTGCGCTCCCATCCACCCCCCGCCCCGACCGACCTCGGGCCCAGGTCTACGCTCGGTGCCATGACCGAGGGGGAACCGCTCGAACAGCACCTCAGACGCGCCCGGCTGTGGATCGTCGTCGTGATCGTCGGCCTGGTCCTGGCCGGAGCCACCGCCTTCCCGCTGGTGACCGAGACCCGCTGGCTGGTCTGGGGCGCCACCGACCCGCACTCGCCCGTCAAGGGCGTCGCCGACCGGCTCCCCTCCGCCGTCGCCTGGATCGAACGCGTCCACCGCGGCCTGACCGAGACCGGCGACCGCTACCCCTTCATCGCCTACGGCACGGACTGGCTGGCCTTCGCGCACCTCACCATCGCCTGCGCCTTCATCGGCCCGCTGCGGGACCCGGTCCGCAACATCTGGGTCATCGACTTCGGCCTCATCGCCTGCGCGGGCATCATCCCCCTGGCACTCGTCTGCGGCCCGCTGCGCGGCCTGCCGTTGTGGTGGCTGCCCATCGACATCTCCTTCGGCGTCCTCGGCGCCCTCCCCCTCCTCCTCGCCCGCCGCCACATCCGCGCGGCGGAACGGGCCACGGCCTCGCGGGCAACTGCCTGACCACGCCGACGCCTTCGCCGACCCCCGTCGGAGGGGCCGCGGACACGGAGTAGTCTCACCGGCCTCACCACACGTTCCGGGGGGTTCCACATGCGACACAGAGCACTGAGCCTTGCCCTCACCGCCGCCCTCACCGCGACCGCCTCCGCACTCGTGGCGGTGCCCGCGCAGGCGGCGAGCAACACCCTGACCGTCACCACGATCGGGCGCAACGGCGCCCGGATCACCATGCCCCTGGTGCTCACCAACGCGAAGACGGGGCAGGTCGTCACAGGCCGGAAGAGCGGCCGGAGCTTCTCCCTCGCCAAGGGCTCCTGGGAGGTCGTCGTCGACATCGAGACACCCGACAACTCCCCCTACCGGATGAGTGACACCCTCGCCGCGGTGAAGGTGTCCGTCTCCGGGCGCACGGCCGTGACCCTGGACGCCCGCAGGGGCAAGCGCGTCAGTGCCTCGGTCGACGCCACGTCCGGAGCCGCGGCCGGCTCCTACAACGCCTTCGAGACCGCGGTGGCCTGCCCGGCGAACAACTGGGGCGGCCTGGTCGGGGTCTACAACGTCCCCGGCGAGATCTACGAGATCCCCAACGCCCGGGCGACCGAGTTCCAGTTCGGCTGGATGCAGACCTGGACCGGCGCCGACTACTACGCCGTGAACCGGACCACGAAGGGCCTGCCCGCCAACCCCACCGCGTACTTCCGGCGTTCCTCCATGGCCAGGGTCAACCTCGCCATGCGCAGCGGCGAGACGTCACAGCCGGTCAACGGGGTGATGGCCAACCCCAGCACCGGCGGCCAGGGTTGCACGGACCTGCTCTACGGCAGCTCCGACCTCACCGGCTCCGGCACGGACGCGACCGCCTGGCTGTCCTCCGGCCAGTGGCAGGTGCGCGGGTACAACACCAGCGGCGCCTGGACACTGGACACGAACGACAACAGGGGCCCCGTCAAGCTGACCGGCGGCCACAGCTACTGGCTCAACTTCGGCCGCGCCGTGTGGGGTCCGACCGCCGGCCTGCCCGTCGTGGACCGCCGCTCGATCCGGTTCACGCCCTACGCGACGATCGCCGACGTCAACTCCGGCACCGGCGCGACGGCCGACACCCGCAACACGGTGACCCTGTCCAAGGCCGGCCACGTGCTCAAGCGGCAGACGCTGACGACCAGTTACGGCAGCGCCCCGACCTTCTCCGCCGGTATCGCCTCCGCCGGCTGGTACAGCCTCTCGGTCACCTCGACCCGCAAGCTGCGGGCGCAGCTGTCCACCACGGTCACTCTGGCCTGGCACTTCCACGCCGATCCGCGGGTGTCCGAGGTGGCCCCCGGCTACCTGGCCAAGCTCACCCCGGCGGGCCTGTCGGCGGCGAACAAGGTGCCCGAGCGCAGCACCACCCCGGTGTCGATCACGCTGGCACGGACCGACGCGCCCTGGACCACCGGCCTCAGGTACGCCCATGAGACCGTCAAGTCCCTCAAGGTCTGGGCCTCCCACGACGGCGGCCGCACCTGGCACGCCGTCACCGTCACCCGCTCCGGCTCCCACTGGCTCGCCAAGGTCCCCGAGCCCGCCCAGCCCGGCTCGGTCACCCTGCGCACGGTGGCCGTGGACACGGCCGGCAACAGCTCGACGCAGACGGTCTACAACGCCTTCCTGGTCAGCTGACCGCCTGTCAGGTCGGGACCGGGCCCCACTTTCGCGGTGGGGCCCGGCGCCCGGACCCTGACCGGCTGACGGTCGGCCGAGTCCTCCGGGGCTTTCAGGAACGGCGCAGTCGAAGGCCGCTGACGAGCAGCACGACGGCGACCGCCGCGGTACCGGCGGCGATCCTGCTGTGCGCGACGTACCTCGCCTCCGGGCAGGCCCGAAAGGGCAGGTCTCCGGAGCCCTGGCTCACGACGAGGCAGTCGTGCCCGGCGCCGCCTCGGCCGCCGGGTCGAGCGCCTGCACCCAGCCGGTGAAACGGCTGACCAGGATGTCGAGTGGTCGGGAGCGCCAACGCCCCGACCGATGAACCCGAGCCAGCACTCGTCCGCAGCCAGCGCCTCGATCCCCGGCGTCAGGGTCATGTCGCGGGCCTGGCCCGCCCGCTCCACAGGACCTCGACGCGGCCGGCTCCTGGATCCGTCCCGACCGCGTGTGACACAGCGCGTGACCGACCTGGCGTCTCTGCACGACACGACAGAGGCCCTGTCGGGTGATCCCGACAGGGCCTCTGTGCTGGGTGGAGCTGAGGGGATTTGAACCCCTGACCCCCTCGATGCGAACGAGGTGCGCTACCGGACTGCGCCACAGCCCCAACGAGAAGAAACTCTAGCAGGTCCGGAGGGGTGCTTGTGACCACCCCCGGCCCTGGCGATCACTGGCCCGAGGCGCGGGGGGTGTCGTCGGCGTACTGGTCGAAGAGGGGCGTGCGGCTTCCGGGGGCGCCGGACGCGCCCCCGCGGGGGCGGGTGCGGGGGGCGACGGGCTTGGTGGAGTACGTGGGGGACGGCGCAGGAACCGGCGTGGACGCCGTGTCCGGGGGTGACTGGCGCTCGCGGACGCCCGCGACCCAGTCCTCGTGCTCGACCTCCGCCAGATCGGCGGAGAGCAGCGCGCCCGTCCCCGACGTCGTGGGCGCAGGCGGGGCTGCCACGGGCGCCGGAACCGGGGCGGGGGCCGGGGCAGGCGCGGCGGCAGCCCGGCGGCGGCCCAGTTTGGCCTCGAGGCGGCGGCGCTCCTGCCTGCGCATGTGGGCGATGTAGCAGGAGAACAGCAGCGCGGGAATCGCGGGAAGCCACAGCAGCCCGATGCCGACGACCGCCGTCGCCAGCATGCCCGCGGTGAACGCGGCGAAGAGCAGGACCACCATGCGCCGCCGCCGCGCCAGCAGCACGGCACGCGCGTTCGCCTTCCCGGGCGACGCGGACTGCGCCGACTGCCCGGACTGCGCCGGCTGGCCGGGCTGCGCGGACTTGACGGGCCGTGAGGACGGCTGCTGCAGCAGCTGGGTGGCCTGCGCGTCCTCCAGGCGGCGCTCCGCGCGCCGCTCCAGGGCCGCGCGACCGGAGAGCAGGCGGATGGCCGTGCTGAAGCGCTCCGTGGGCCGCGCCTCGTTCAGCTCGTCCTGCCGGCGCAGCCACATCGGAACCAGGTACGCAGCCCAAGCCCCCACAATGACCGCGTAGATGAGGCCGCTGCTGCTCACGCTTCACACCGTAGGGCCGGGGCGCATTCACCGCGGCGGTTTTCGGCCGCGTGTCGCACGATCATCTTGAAATCCCCCTATTGCTCATTTGTGTGCCGGTGAGCGGTCGCACGCCAGCGCCGCAGCATTCCCTCCGGCACTTCCTCCGCCGTCAGCGCGTAGACGAGGTGGTCCCGCCAGTCCCCGTCGATGTGCAGGTAACGCGGCCGCAGACCCTCCTCCCGGAAGCCGAGTTTCTCCGCCACCCGCCGGCTCGGCAGGTTCTCCGGGCGGACGCAGACCTCGATGCGGTGCAGGCCCATCTCGCGGAAGCAGTGGTCCACGGCGAGCGCGACCGCGGTGGGAATGATGCCGCGGCCGGCGAAGGACTCGTCCACCCAGTAGCCGATGTTGGCCGAGCACATCGAGCCCCAGGTGATCCCGCCGACCGTCAACTGGCCGACGAGACGGCCCTCGTAGGTGACGACGAAGGGCAGCATCCGCCCCGCCCGGGCCTCCTTGCGCAGGAAGCGCACCATCTGACGGTACGTCGGCCGCGGCCCCGACTGGCGGCCCGGACGGGGCGGCGGGACGGTGGCCTCCCAGCGCCGCAGCCAGTCCCGGTTGCGCAGGCTGACCTCCTGCCAGCCCCGCTCGTCCCGTACCCGGATCGGACGCAGCCCGACCGGCCCCTCCTGCAGCTCGACCGGCCAGAAGGCGTTCAGTGCCCGCCCCCTGACACCTCGTCAGCGGAGTCGGCGGAGTCGGCGGAGTCGGCGGAGTCGGCGGAGTCGGCGGAGTCAGCCGGTCCGGCCGGGGGCTCGGACGGCCCAGCCGCGGCCGGGGCGTCCGGACGGGGATGGTCCCCGCCGTTGACCTGGTCCACCGCGTGCGCCAGCAGCGGGCCCAGCACGGCCAGGCCGTCCTTCACCCCGCCGGTGGAACCGGGCAGGTTGACGATCAGGGTGCGCCCGGCCAGGCCCGCGAGGCCGCGCGAGAGCGCGGCGGTGGGAACGCCGTGAGCGGTGCCGTAGTTGCGGATCGCCTCGGCGATGCCGGGCACCGGGCGGTCGATGACCTGGGCGGTGGCCTCCGGCGTCAGGTCCATCGCGGTCAGGCCGGTGCCGCCGGTGGTCAGCACGACGTCGTAGGACTCGGCGACGGCGCCCTGGAGCGCGGCGAGCACGGGCTCCCCGTCCGGCACGACGACGGGGCCGTCGACGTGGAAGCCCAGCTCCCGCAGGCCGTCCGCGATCAGCGGTCCGCCCCGGTCCTCGTAGACGCCCGCGGCGGCCCGGTTGGAGACGGTGAGCACGAAGGCCCGGCGGTGGTCACTCATGGCCGACTCCGCCGAGCAGCTCGCCGCGGGTCCAGTCACCGCTCTTGCCACCGGTCTTGGACTCGACCTGCACCGCCTCGATCCGCGCCGTCTTGTCCACGGCCTTCACCATGTCGATCACGGTCAGCCCGGCGACCGCGACGGCGGTCAGCGCCTCCATCTCGACGCCGGTGCGGTCCGCGGTGCGGACCGTGGCGGAGATCTCGACGGCGTCGTCGGCGACGGCGAGGTCGACGGTCACCCCGGACAGGGCGATGGGGTGGCACAGCGGGACGAGGTCGGGCGTCCGCTTCGCTCCCATGATCCCGGCGATCCGCGCCACGGAGAGGGCGTCGCCCTTGGGCACGCCCTCACCCCGGAGCAGTTCGACGACGCGCGCGGACACGAGCACGCGGCCGCTGGCCGTGGCGGTGCGGACGGTCGTGGCCTTCCCGGACACGTCGACCATGCGGGCGGCTCCGCGCTCGTCGACGTGCGTGAGGCCTGGTCTCTCCCCGCTCACCTGTGCTCTCCCTCTTCCGTTCGGACGCGCGCACAGGCTACCGCCAACCGCGGACGAGGGCCCCCTGGCACGCGAGCGACCGCCGAAGGTCGGCGGGCACGGACAGGCGGCGGCGCGGGCTGAGGTCGTGTCAAGCGCGGTACCACGCGCCCGGCACCGCTACTCGGTGAGGAGCAAGACCTCGACGTCCTCGCCCGCGGCGACGTGCACGGTGGCTTCGGGGACCACCACCAGCGCGTTGGCCTGCGCCAGCGGGCCGACCAGGTGCGAGCCCGCACCGCCGACCGGGGTCGCCTCGCCGCGGTCCGCGTCCCACCGGGCGCGGGCGAACTGGCGCCTCCCCTCGGGGGAGTCGAGGTCCGCGGTGATCCGGGCCCGGACCGTGGGGCGGCGGACCTCCGCGGCTCCCAGCATCGTCAGGATCGCCGGGCGGACGAAGAGTTCGAACGACAGGTAGGCGCTGACCGGGTTGCCGGGCAGGGCGAACAGCGGCACCGTCCCGTCCAGCAGCCCGAAGCCCTGGGGCTTGCCCGGCTGCATCCGCAGTCGGCGGAAGGAGATCCGCTCACCGAGCGCCTCCTTGACCACGTCGTAGGCGCCGACGGAGACTCCGCCGCTGGTGACCACCAGGTCCGCGCGGACCAGCTGGTCCTCGATCACCTCGCGCAGCCGCGCCGGGTCGTCCGGGACCCCGCCGACCCGGTAGGCGATCGCGCCCGCGTCCCGGGCCGCCGCCGTCAGGGCGAAGGAGTTCGAGTCGGTGATCTGACCGGGGCCCACGGGGCTGCCGGGCTGGACGAGTTCGCTGCCCGTCGAGAGCACGACCACGCGGGGCCGCGGCCGGACCCGGACCGTGTCCCGGCCCACCGCCGCGTACAGCCCCAGCTGGGCGGGGCCGAGCCGGACGCCGGCCGGGAGCAGCGACTGGCCGCCGCGCACGTCGCCGCCGCGCCGCCGGACGAACGCGCCCGGCTCGGCGGGACGGAAGACCCGCACCTCGCCCGAGGACGCACCGGCGACCATCGCCGCCACCGCACCGCCGCCCGCGCCGCCGTCCGTCCACTCGACCGGGACCACCGCCTCCGCGCCGGGCGGCATCGGCGCGCCGGTCATGATCCGGGCGCACTGGCCCGGACCGATCACCGGCAGGTCGGACGCGCCCGCGGCCACGTCACCGACGACCGAGAGCACCGAGGGGTACTCGTCGCTCGCGCCCGCGAGGTCGGCGACCCGGACCGCGTAGCCGTCCATCGAGCTGTTGTCGAAGGGCGGCAGGTCCACCGAGGAGACCAGCTCATCGACTGTCAGGCAGCCCTGCGCGTCCAGCAGTTGCAGGTCGAGCGGCGGCAGCGGCCGGACGGTGGCCAGGATGTCGTCCAGGTGCTCGTCCACCGTCCACAGCCGGTCGGCCGCCGACTCGGTGCCGCACACGTCCATCAACCGCTCCCCCTGAGGCGCAGATTCTCAGCCGTCGATCTCGCCGTTGCCGACGAACTCCTTGAGCCAGGAGCGGAACTCCGGGCCCAGGTCCTCACGCTCGCACGCGAGCCGGACGATGGCACGCAGGTAGTCGCCCTTGTCGCCCGTGTCGTAGCGGCGGCCCTTGAAGATGACGCCGTGCACCGGACCGCCGCGGCCCGGGGTCCGCTGGGCCAGCACGCGCAGCGCGTCGGTCAGCTGGATCTCGCCGTTCTTGCCGGGCTGGGTCTCGTGCAGCACGTCGAAGACGCTGGGGTCGAGGACGTAGCGGCCGATCACCGCGTAGGTGCTCGGAGCCTCGCCGGGGGCGGGCTTCTCGACGAGGTCGGTGATCCGGACGACCTCCTCGCCCTCGCTGCCGTGCCACTCGGCCGGACGGACCGCCGCGCAGCCGTAGAGGTGGGCCAGCTCGGGCTCGACCTCGATCAGGGCGACGACGCTGCCGCCCAGCTCGCGCTGGACGGTGATCATCTGGGAGAGCAGCGGGTCGCGCGGGTCGATCAGGTCGTCGCCCAGCAGCACCGCGAAGGGCTGGTCGGCGACGTGCGGCTCGGCGCAGAGCACCGCGTGGCCGAGGCCCTTGGGGTCGCCCTGGCGCACGTAGTGCATGGTGGCGAGCTCGCTGGACTCGCGGACCCGGTCGAGCTTGGCCTGGTCGCCCTTGCGGGCGAGCTGCTCCTCGAGCTCGTAGGCCCGGTCGAAGTGGTCCTCCAGCGGCCGCTTGTTGCGCCCCGTGATCATCAGCACGTCGGTCAGCCCCGCGGAGGCGGCCTCCTCGACGACGTACTGGATGGCCGGCTTGTCGACCACCGGGAGCATCTCCTTCGGGGTGGCCTTGGTGGCCGGAAGGAACCGGGTTCCGAGGCCGGCGGCGGGGATGACCGCCTTGGTGATCCTGCGGGCGCTGGGTCTGGTCATGCGGACGACTTTACTGGGCCTTCGCTGTCCCTCAGGTGGCTCCTCTCTGCAAGGGAGCTGTCAACGGCCTTCAAGAGCAGCGCCGAGTGGGATCCGTCACCCGGCATGACCGCGATGCCGACCCGGGCCCGCAGTCCGTTGTCCTTGGCCGGACCCGTGCCCTCGCCCGCGGGGACGGCGGGCAACGCGAGCGGGTGGCGGCGCACGGTCCAACTGAGCCGTTCGGCGACGGCCTCGGCGCCGGCCCGGTCCGTGTCCGGCAGGACGACCAGGAACTCCTCGCCCCCGTACCGCCCGAAGACGTCCTCGGCCCGCACCTCCATGGCGAGGCGCAGCGCCAGGTCCCGCAGCACCGAGCCGGCACGCTGGTGCCCGTACTCGCGACGCAGCGCCGCGAACCCGTCCACCTCCAGCAACAGCACGGCGACGCCCGGGAGTTGGGTACGGACCCGGCGGTCGTGCCGGGCCACCTCGCGGTCCAGGGCCAGCTGCAGGTAGCGGTAGTTCCACACCCCGGTGAGCGCGTCCGTGCAGGACGTGCGCTCCAGCTCCGCCCGGGCCGACTCCAGGCGCGCGACCTGCTGCCGCAGCGCACGCAGCTGTCGGCCGGAGCGGCGCCGGCCGCGGGCGAGCAGGTAGCAGCACCCGGCCGCCAGCAGCAGGGCCGGCACGCACAGCAGCGCCAGCGCGTCCTCGATGCCGTGCAGCATGCTTGCTCCTCCCCAGGGCCGGGCGGGACGGGTGCCGGGGTACCGTCCATCTGATGGTGAACGAGAAAGAGGCCCTGAGGTCACGGCTGCTGGCACGGCGCGCCGCGCTTTCCCCCGCGGAGCGGGAGGCGGCGGCGCTTGCGCTGTCCGCGCGAGCCCCCGAACTCCTCGCGGGCGCGCGGACGGTGGCCGCGTACGTCTCCCTGGGCAGCGAGCCCGGCACCCGCCCGCTGCTGGACCGGCTGCGGACGACGGGTGTGCGCGTGCTGCTGCCGGTGCTGCTGCCGGACAACGACCTCGACTGGGCCGAGTACACCGGCCCCGGGGCCCTGGCCCCCGCGCGCCTGGGCCTGCTGGAGCCGACCGGCCCCCGGCTCGGTGTGGACGCGGTGACCGCCGTGGACGCCGTCCTCCTGCCCGGCCTCGCCGTGGGCCCGCAGGGCCTGCGGCTGGGCCGCGGCGGCGGCAGCTACGACCGCGTCCTCGCCCGGCTCGGGCGCGCGGGCGCACACCCGCGCCTGATCACCCTCCTCTACGACGAGGAGCTCCTCCCCCACGTCCCGACCGAACCCCACGACGCCCCCGTCGACGCCGTCCTGACTCCCCGTCGGACGTTGCACTTCCCCTGAGCGGCGCGAGGCTGCAGACATCTGCGGCTCCGCCGAGCGGGCGCGACCGGCCCACCACTCGCGGAGGGTTCGTCCCGCACATGGGGCCGGACCTCCACGAATGGTGGGTCGCTCGCGCAGTTCCGCCCCCACCCTTCGGGCGGGAGCGCCCCAGCGCCCCTGACGGTCGCGCCGCCTGACGGCCGCGCCGCCTGATGGCGCGTCAGGTCACGGTGAGAGCGTCAGCTTGTCCTTGGTGGCGGCCGCGACAGCGGCCCGGCTGTAGGCCCACGGCAGCGTCTGCCCCGAGGCCCACAGGGGCGTCTGGTCGTTGTAGTGCGCGGCGTAGGCGTGGCCCGATGCTCCACCGATGTTGATCCAGTGCGACTTGTCGAGGTCGCTCAGGTCCACCACCATCCGCATCGAGGGCGCCTCGTCCACCTGGAAGCCCTGCGCCGCGTTCCAGCTCTCCGCGTCCACCGCCGCCGTCCCGCCCGAGAGGGCGTAGGGGCCGCGGTTCAGCAGAGTGTGGCCGATGCCGGAGAAGACCGACGAGTCGTCGCTGCCGATCGTGCGCTCCTTGAGCTCCAGCGTGTGCACGCGCCCCCAGCTCCAGCCGCTGATGTCCTTGCCCATCAGGGAGGTCAGCAGCTTGCGGCCCTCGACCAGGGCCTGGGCCAGCACGCTGTCCCGGCCGTGGTAGGTGTCGCCGAGGCTGTTGGTCCAGCTCCACCAGTCGTTGTTGGGGTCCTTCAGCAGCTGGGCGACCACCGCCGTCCAGCGGTCCCCGCCGTCGGGCTGGGCGTTGCTGCCGTCGCGCAGGCCGCAGACCTTCTCCCGCTTCGGCTTGCCGTTGACGTCGTCCGCGGGAACGGCGGCCGTGCCCTCGGGGACGACCATGATGCAGTCGGAGGTGGCCCGCAGCGCCGCCGGGAACTTCTGGTCGAAGGCGAGCTTGAGCAGCTGGTCCCAGACGGCGTTGTAGTACGCGGCCGCCGCCGAGTCGGAGTCCTGCTGGAAGTCCCAGTCCTTGAGCAGGTTCTGCGCCTGGATGAAGTAGGGGTCCTTCAGCTTGATCTTCAGCAGGTAGGGCACCAGCGTGCGGGCGAAGACGCTGGTGTCGTCCTGCTGCATGGAGAGCATGTCCTCCGGCGAGATCCGCCCGAGGCCGCCGGCCAGCTTCTTCTGGATCATCGAAGAGATCTGCTCGGACCGGGTGCCGTACTCCCAGTCGTCGGTGATCAGGTAGGGGTAACTCCCGTCCACCACGGCCTGGTTGGCGGTGACGATGTAACCCGAGGCCGGGTCCTCGGTCCAGGGCAGGGCCTGCGGGGGCACTCGGCCCTTCCACTTGTAGGCGGAGGTCCAGCCCGGCATCGGGTAGGTGCCGTCGTCGCCCTTGGCCCGGATCGGGATCCAGCCGGGCATCTGGTAGCCGATGTGGCCCTTGGTGTCGGCGTAGATCATGTTCTGCGCGGGGACCGCGAAGTCCTGTGCCGCCTTGCGGAACTGACTGAAGTCCGTCGCCCGGTCGATCTCGAAGACCGCGTCCATGGTGTTGTTCGGGTCCAGCGCCGTCCACCGCAGCGCGATGGCGTAGCCGGCCCCCCGCGGAGCCGCGGTGCCCGAGACGGGGGCGTTCCTGCCCACCGTCTGCTGCTCGGTCGAGTGGTCCGAGATGATCGGCATGCCGTCCTGGGTGGCCCGGACGGTGATGGTCTGGTCGCTCCCGCCCGCCACCTGGATGGTCTCCTGGTGGGTGACGAACCTGGTGTCCTTGCCGTCGTAGAGGTACGTGTCCGGGCTGGTCACCTGCTCCAGGTAGAGGTCCTGGACGTCGGCCCCGACATTGGTGAAGCCCCAGGAGATCGTCTGGTTGTGCCCGATGACCACGCCGGGCATGCCGGGGAAGGTGAAACCGCTGACGTCGTACGGGCATGCCGTGCTCAGGCTGTTGCAGTGCAGGCCCATCTGGTACCAGATGGACGGCAGCGCGGGGGTCAGGTGCGGGTCGTTGGCCAGCAACGGCTTGCCGGTGGTGGTGTACTTCCCGGACACCACCCAGGAGTTGGACCCGATGCCGGTGCTGCCCGCGGTGCCGAGCAGGGCGGGGATCTTCTCCAGGTTGGCGGCCAGCGCCTGGGCGGCCTGGGTGGCGCCGTCGGTCGGCCGGCTCGCGCTCTTCGCGGAGCTGACGCCCTGCCAGGAGGCCTGCGTGGCGGTGTTCTTCCCACCCGACGCGCCCGCTCCGGAGTCGGCAGGCTGGTAGGCGCCGCCGGTCACCTTGCCGGTCTGCAGGATGGTGCCCTTGTCCGCGTAGGGGTACGCCGGGTACAGCTCGTCGATCTGCTCGCGGCTGAAGCTGCCGGAGAGGATCGAACGGTCCACCTCCTGCTGCAGGTTGCCGCTGAGGTCCCAGGCCATGGCCTTGAGCCAGGACAGGGTGTCGACCGGGGTCCACTTGGCCGGCGTGTAGCCGCTGTGGGCCACGCCGAGCAGCGCGTACTCCAGCGAGGCCCCGGCCCCGCCCGGGTGCTGGTCGAGCCAGGCGTTCACGCCGTCCGAGTACGCCTGCAGGTACTTGCGGGTGTCCGGGGCGAGCAGCGTCGGGTCGTTCCACTCCTTCTGCGCGACCGCGTGCCAGCCCATGGTGCGGATGAACGCGTCTGTCTCCACCTGTCCCGAGCCGAACATCGAGGAGAGGGTGCCCGCGGTGACGTGGCGGTCGACGTCCATCTGCCAGAAGCGGTCCTGCGCCTGGACGTAGCCCTGCGCCCGGTACAGGTCCTCGGGGGTGTCCGCGTAGATCTGCGGGATGCCCTTGTCGTCGCGCAGCACCTGGACCGGAGCCGAGAGCCCGGTCAGCTTGAGGGTGCCGGTGGTCTGTGCGAAGGAGGACTGCACGGTCCTGACGCCCAGCCAGCCGCCCAGCCCGACGCCCGCGACCAGCAGCAGCACGACGAGGAGGACCAGCAGACGAAGGCGCCGGAACTTCTTCTTGGAGCGGGGCATCAGGGTCCTTGGTAGGGGCTCGGCTCGACCGCGACTGGCTGGTGCCGCGCGAAGCGGCGGTGCTGACGCTAACACCCGAACCGGAATGCTCGTGCCCCGGTGCAGCCCGGACCGGCCTCCCCTGTTCGGAGTAATTAAAGGGACGGTAAAATGATCCACGAGGAAACGATCCGCTTCGGGTCCGCGCCCTGACGGGGCGTCATGCCCGTTGCCCCTGCTGCTTTCCCGTCCGGCTGCACAGGAGGTGCCCCTGCGTGACCGTCCACCGGCTCGACCTGCTCCTGCTGATGTTCTCCCTGGTGCTGCTGGTAGCGGTCACTGCGGTGCGGCTCTCGTCGCGCAGCGGGCTCCCCAGCCTGCTGCTCTACCTGGGCATCGGCATCGCGCTGGGCCAGGACGGCCTCGGCGTCGGCTTCGACAACGCACGGCTCACCCAGGTGCTGGGCTACGCGGCCCTGGTGGTGATCCTGGCGGAGGGCGGCCTGGGCACCCGCTGGCAGGCGATCCGCCCGGCGGTGCCCGCCGCCGCGGTCCTGGCCACGGTCGGCACCGCGGTCAGCGTCGGGGTGACCGCGGTCGGCGCGCACTTCCTGGTCGGCACCGACTGGCGGCTCTCGCTGCTGCTGGGCGCCGTGGTCTCGTCCACGGACGCGGCGGCGGTCTTCTCCGTCCTGCGTCGGGTGCCGCTGCCGGGCAGGCTGTCCGGCCTGCTCGAGGCGGAGTCCGGCTTCAACGACGCCCCGGTGGTCATCCTGGTCGTCGCGTTCGCCACCGCGGGACCGATCGAGAGCTGGTACGGACTGCTCGGCACGGTCGTCTTCGAACTCGCGGCGGGCCTCGCCATCGGTCTCGCGGTCGGCTGGCTGGGCGCCCTGGCGCTGCGTCAGGTGGCGCTGCCCTCGTCGGGCCTGTACCCGATCGCGGTGGTCGCGCTCACGATCCTCGCCTACGCGGGCGGCGCACTGCTGCACGGCTCCGGCTTCCTCGCCGTCTACGTGTCCGCCCTGATCCTGGGCAACGCCCGGCTTCCCCACGGCCAGGCGACCCGGGGCTTCGCCGAGGGGCTGGCCTGGATCGCGCAGATCAGCATGTTCGTGCTGCTCGGCCTGCTGGCCAATCCGCACACGATGGCCGACGCGGTGGTCCCGGCGATCGTGGTCGGCCTGGTGCTGGTGCTGGTCGCCCGGCCGCTGTCGGTGGTCCTGTCGCTGACGCCCTTCCGCTGGGGCTGGCGCGACCAGGCGCTCGCCAGCTGGGCCGGCCTGCGCGGGGCGGTGCCGATCGTGCTGGCCACGATCCCGGTGGTCAGCCGGGTCACGGGCGCGGAGCGGCTGTTCAACACGGTCTTCCTGCTCGTGGTGGTGTTCACCCTGGTCCAGGGGCCGACGCTGCCGTGGGTGGCGGAGCGGCTGGGCTTCTCCTCCTCGGGCCGGGCGAGCGACCTGGAGGTCGAGTCCGCCCCGCTGGACCGCCTGCACGGGCACCTGCTCTCGGTCTCGGTCGGCCCCGGCTCACGGCTCGCGGGGGTGGAGGTCAGCGAGCTGCGCCTGCCCAAGGGCGCGGCGGTGACCCTGGTCGTCCGGGACGGCGCGAGCTTCGTCCCCGGCCCGACGACGGTGCTCAGGGCGGCGGACGACCTGCTGGTGGTCACCACGGACGAGGTCCGCGACCGCGCCGAGCGGCGCCTGCGCGCCGTGGACCGCGGCGGCAAGCTGGCCGGCTGGCTGGGGCAGCGCCAGGAGTACTGAGCCTCACACCGGGGTTGGTGGACTTATCGGCCCGGCATACAGCATCATTGGTAGGCGTTAGCACTCATTAGGCGAGAGTGCCAGGAGGAAGATCAAGTGCCTACGTACCAGTACCAGTGCACCGCGTGCGGCCACGGCTTCGAGGCTGTGCAGAAGTTCAGCGACGCCGCGCTGACCACCTGCCCCGAGTGCGAGGGCGCGCTGCGCAAGGTCTTCTCCGCGGCGGCCGTGGTCTTCAAGGGCTCCGGCTTCTACCGGACCGACAGCCGCGGCTCCTCCTCTTCCACGGCCTCGACTGCGTCGAGCTCCTCGTCGTCTTCCTCCTCGGGCTCCGGCTCCGCCGCCTGAGCCCCCTCAGGGGCGCGGGAAGCTGCGCGACCAGCCCACCACTTGAGGGAGGTCCGTCCCCGATCAACGGGTCGAACCTCCGCGAGTGGTGGGCTGGTCGCGGTGGGGGATCCTCCCGCCCGAAGGGGCGGTGGAGACACCTCCCGTCCGAAGGGCGGTGGGGGCACCTCCCGCGCGAAGGGTGGGGGATCCTCGCGCCCCTGAGGGGCTGCATGCACAGGTCGGGAGTTATCCACAGGTCTGAGGTTCATCCGGGACATCGCCCGCTCTCCGCGGGAGCGTTGTGGGCGCAAGCCGCAACCAGCCACGGAGGTCGGCAAGATGTCCCACGCCTCGTACTCGTCCGTCCCGCCCACGCGAGTGGTCGCGGCCTTTCCCCCGATCCTCGCGGGGACGGGCCGGCACCGGCTTCCGCCGCCCCTCCGGCGGCCCGGGCCGGTCGCCACCGGGCTGCTCGTCGCGGCCACCACGCTGGCCCTCGGCGCACTGCGTCCCGTCAACTCCGGGGCGAGCGCGGCACCCCCCGGTTCGAGTGAAGTCAGAGCGCTGGACGGCGCGCACTCCGCCCCCGCGCCGGGGGCATCCCCGCTGCTCGCGGACGTGCCCCGGGGCCGTACTCGCCCGAACGGGTGAGCCGCGCATGGGTCCGGTCGCCCGGCGTCGCGCGGCTAGGTTCCGGCGCCATGAAGGGCTTCAAAGCATTCCTCATGCGAGGCAACGTCATCGACCTCGCCGTCGCCGTCGTGATCGGCGCCGCGTTCACCAACATCGTGAACTCGGTCGTCAGCGGCGTCATCAACCCCATCGTCGGCGCCTTCGGCACCCAGGACCTCAACGCCTACACGTCCTGCCTGAAGGGCCCGTGCACCGCGGACAGCGGCATTCTGATCAAGTGGGGCGCCGTGCTCGGCGCGGGCCTGCAGTTCCTGATCACTGCCGCGGTGGTCTACTTCTGCATGGTGCTGCCGATGAACCACCTGCTGAACCGCCGCAAGAAGGAAGAGGTCCCGGTGGAGATCCCCAAGCCGGCCGAGGAGCCGAAGGACGTCCAACTGCTCAGCGAGATCCGGGACCTGCTGGCCCGTCAGAGCTGAACCCGTCGGCGCCGAAACCCTCGGAGCGGGGCCCGGAGCGGTCGCGCCGCTCGTGCTACTCGCCGTGGTGGGGCGGGGTCTCGCGGAGGTACCAGTCCAGGTCGCGGACCGGGGCCTCGCGCTCGCCCCACCCGGCGTCGGTGTCGTCGCTCGTCGCCTGCTCCAGCAGGTCGTCGAAGACGATCTCGTGCTTTCCGTCCCTACTCATGCCGCCAAGCCTAGGCGGCCTCGAAGCCGGCGTGGTCGGCGATCCGCCGCAGCTCCGCCAGGGCGTGCTTCTCGATCTGGCGGATCCGTTCGCGAGTCAGGCCGTGCTGCTTGCCCACCTCGGTCAGCGTGCGCTCGCGGCCGTCCTCCATGCCGTAGCGGGAGCGGATGATCGAGGCGGTCCGGTCGTCGAGCCGGTCGATCAGGCTGTCCAACTCCTCGCGGCGGAGCATCACCAGCACCGCGTCCTCCGGGGAGGTCGCGCCGGTGTCCTCGACCAGGTCGCCGAACTGGGTCTCGCCCTCGTCGTCGACGGTCATGTTGAGGCTGACCGGGTCGCGGGCCCAGTCGAGCACGTCCTTGATCCGCTCCTCGGTGGTGTCCAGCTCGGCCGCCACCTCGGCGGGCTCGGCCTCACGGCCCAGTTCCTTGGACTTCTCCCGCTGCACCCGCCGGATCCGGCCCAGCTCCTCCACCAGGTGGACGGGGAGCCGGATGGTCCGCGACTGGTCCGCGATGGAGCGGGTGATCGCCTGCCGGATCCACCAGGTCGCATAGGTGGAGAACTTGAAGCCCTTGTTGAAGTCGAACTTCTCCACGGCGCGCACCAGGCCGGCGTTGCCCTCCTGGATCAGGTCCAGCAGGGGAAGGCCGCTGCGCGGGTAGCGGCGGGCCACCGCCACCACGAGGCGGAGGTTGGAACGGATGAAGACGTCCTTGGCGCGCTCGCCGTCGGCGGCTATCGCGCGCAGTTCCTCCTCGGTCGCCCCAGCTGCGGTGTCGCCCTCGTCCAGCAGGTACTGGGCGAAGACCCCTGCCTCGATGCGGGTCGACAGCTCGACCTCCTGCGCGGCGTCGAGCAGCGGGGTACGGGCGATCTCGTCGAGGTAGATGCCGACGAGGTCACGGTCGGCCTCACCGTTGCTGGGCCGCGCAGAACGGGCGCGGTCGGCCTTGTCGCGGACGACGGCACGGGTTGCCATGGGCTTCGTTCCCTCCGGTCAGCTGCGGGGCCTGGGAGGCACCGCCTGGGTCTGGCTTTCATAACGATCCAACGAACACCCCCCAGAAAACATTCCCAAACCGGTGATTTTCTCCCGCACTCGCAGTAGGCTGACGAGTTTTGCCTTCGATCCGAGCCCTGCGTGGTCACTCGGTCACGTTCGGCTCCAGGGCGGGCCGCACTGCCCGGTCCGTCATTACCTGGGACGATTGTCCGCCTCGGTCCAGTTCCCCGCGCGGGGACGCGCACCACGGGAAAGGCGGGGTCGGTGAGGCTCAGGGCGGCGCTGACGGCGGTGGTCTGCCTGGCGCTCTTCGGAGTGCTGCTGGGGCTGGTGGAGTCCCGTTGGGGTCCGCTGCTGCGCCTCGACCAACGCACCGAGTCCGGGCTGCATTCCTTCGCGGAGGCACACACGTTCTGGAGCGCGGTGCAGCGCATGGTCTCGGCCTTGCTCTCCCCCACGGCGCTGCGGATCACCGCCGCCCTGGTGGTCCTGTGGCTCTGGTGGCGGGGGGCGCGCCTGGCGGCGCTGTGGGTGGCCCTGGTGACGGCCTGTCAGGCCGCCCTGGAGATCGGCGTCAAGGATGCCGTGGCCCGGCCCCGTCCCGCGTACGGGCACCCGGTGACCACGGCCACCGGCTGGTCCTTCCCGTCCGGGCACGCGATGACGGCGGCCACCGTGCTGACCTTGTTCGCCCTGCTGCTGCTTCCCCACGCACGCGGCCGCACCGCCCGGTGGGCCCTGCTGGGCGCGGCCGCACTGCTGGTGCTGCTGGTCAGCTGGAGCCGGCTGGCCCTGGCCGTGCACTGGCCCAGCGACGTGCTCGGGGCGTGGCTGCTGGCCCGGGCGCTGCTCGGCGCGGTGACCGCCGCCTTCGACTTCGTCCGCCCGGGCCGCAGGGCGGCCGAGACGGCCGCCCTGCACCTGCGCTCCTCCCGCCGCGTCCAGCCCGACCGCGCCGAGGACGGCAGCAGGACCACGGCGGACTGACGCGACTCGGCACCGCCGCAACCCCGTACCGCCGGGACCCGGTGCTGCCGAACCCGGTGCCGGCGCCGCTCAGTACTGGCGTCCGGCGAACCGCCGCGCGAAGCCGTCGCCGACGTTCGCCGTCACCGTGTAGTCGTACCGGCCCGCGGCGCTGCCCAGCGTCAGGGTGGACGAGCCGCCCGCCGCGACGGTGACGGTTCGGACGCTGCCGCCGCTCGCGCCCTGGGCCTGGTTGACGCCGACCGTGAAGACGCACGCGACCGAGCCGGCGTTGGTCAGGTGGAGCGTCTGGGTCGCACCGTCCGCGTTGTCGACGACGTACGCCTCGGGGTGCGCCTTGGCGGTCCAGGTGCGCACGTCGCCTTGGAAGCCGCGGAGGTAGCCGTCGGGGCCGTGCAGGTCGATGTCGTAGCGGCCGCCGCCGTAGGTCAGCGCACTGAAGTAGTCGGAGATGCTGCCGCCGGTCGGCAGGGTGTACCGCCATGCCTGGAACGTCCGGTAGTTGACGGTGTAGGCGGAGAACCCGCCGCCCAGGGCCCCGTTGTTGACGGTCTTGAACCAGAAGCGGTTGGTCGACGTGTCGGTCCACGAGGTGGTGTCGAAGCGGTACCCGATCCGCTGGTAGGGGCGGTCCCCCGACTCCTGCCCGGGCATCGGGGACGAGCTCGGCGCGGTCGCGGCCGGCAGCGAGTCCTCGGCGTCGGCCGCCGCGACCAGCGGGGCCGTGGCGGGCAACGTCGTCGGGAACGCGGCCGTGCCCGCGTTGAAGTCGAAGGCCGAGGTGAGGTCGCCGCAGACGCTGCGCCGCCAGGCGGAGATGTGCGGCTCGGCCACCCCCGTCCACGCCTCGACGAAGCGCAGCACCGACGTGTGGTCGAAGGTCTCGGAGCAGACCCGGCCGCCGGTGGACCAGGGCGAGATCACGGTCATCGGCACCCGCGGACCGAGCCCGATCGGGGTGCCGCCGATGAACTCGTCCGCCGTTCCGGACGGGGGCACCGGCGGGACGACGTGGTCGAAGAAGCCGTCGTTCTCGTCGTAGTTGAGGAAGACGACCGTCCTCGCCCAGACGTCCGGGTGGGCGGCGAGCGCGTTCAGGATCCCGGCCGCGTAGTCCGCGCCGTAGGCAGGGGGGTAGGCCGGGTGCTCGGACTTGGACGCCGGGGCGACCACCCAGGACACCGCGGGGAGAGTGCCGTTGGCGACGTCGGCGGCGAAGTCGGCGACCGAGTTCGTGGAGCGGGCCATCCCGCGCACGTACAGCGGGTCGCCGGCGGAGAGGTTCTTGAACTGGGTGAACCAGGCCAGCGGGTTGTCGTCGTAGTTGTCCGCCTCCTGGTAGATCTTCCAGGAGATACCGGCCGCCTGCAGCCGCTCCGGGTAGGTGGTCCAGCTGTAGCCCTTCTCGCTGTTGTCGGTGACCGGACCGCCGGCCGTCCCGTTCGGGTCGATCCAACCGGTCCACTGGTAGAGGCGGTTGGGGTTGGTCGGCCCCTGCACCGAGCAGAAGTAGGAGTCGCACAGGGTGAACGCGTCGGCCAGCGCGTACTGCCACGGGATGTCGGCACGCGTGTAGTAGCCCATGGTCTTGCTGGTCTTGGCGGGGATCCAGTTGTCGTACTTCCCGCTGTCCCACGCGGAGTGGGTACCGGACCAGGAGTGGTCCAGGTCGGAGATCCGCTGCGCGTCCGTGGTCGAGGTGTCGAGGTGCCAGGGGTGCAGCACGCTGCCGCCGGACGGGCCGTTGGTGGTCTGCGCGAAGACGTCACTGCCGCCCGGGAAGCGCAGCTTGGAGGTGTCCGCGAAGCCGCGCACGCCGGACAGGCTGCCGTAGTAGTGGTCGAACGAGCGGTTCTCCTGCATGAAGATGACGACGTGTCCGACCGAGCTCAGGCTGCCCGAGGAGGCGGCGGCGCTGTCGGCGGCGCGGGCCAGCACGGGGGCCAGCACGTTGGCGCCGAGCGCAGCGGCGGTGGCGGCGCCGGCGCCCAGGAAGGTGCGGCGGGTTACGGGTGTCATCGGGTGTCCTCCGGAGGAGACGGCGGAGTGTCGGCCGCGCAACAGGTTCCTGACGCGCCGTCACCACCGCCCCCTGCCGGAGGTGGCGAGGGCATGAACGCTTCACAAATCCTGGACTGGACCCGTTGCCAAACCGTTATCTACCCCTCGAAGAGCTGCCGCCCTCTCAACTCCTCGTCAACCTCCCGGAATTGAAGACGCTCCAGCGCTCCAGCGCATCAGCGCATCAGCGCTCCAGCTCATCAGCGGGAAGCGCACCACCGTGGCCAGCGCGTTCGCGACCACGGCGGCGGTCAGTCGACGCAGCGCCAGGACGCTGCCGAGGTGGGCCGAGGCGGAGCCGACGCCGACGCCGACGCCGGCCCGGACGCCCGCGTCGGGCCGTGTCGTCCGGATGAGTTCCCGACGACGCGCCCGCAGCGGAAGAACCTTGGTCGTACAGCTGTGCAACTTCCGGCGTCAACAACGTGCCGTTCCCGTCACGGAATCCGGAAATCCCGCGCAATCAGGGAGTTGACCTGCGGTGATCCCCCGAATGGGCAGCTCCCGGGCATCGTGAATCCTTACCTTGCTCCACAGGTGAACCGTTAATGTGCTCCAGACACCGTCCGGAGATACCGCCGTGGAGCAACCGTGTCCGACTCCCTCCAGCTGCCCGAGGACTGGGCGGAGACCCCCGTCACTGTCGTCATGCCGACGTACAACGAGATCGGCAGCCTGGAGGCGACGGTGGAGCGGCTCATGGAGCTGCCACTGCCGGGACTGCATCTGAAGATCGTCGACGACAACAGTCCTGATGGCACAGGCGAGTTGGCGGAGAAGCTGGCCGAGCGCCACCGGCAGCACGGCAAGCCCCGGATCAGCGTCCTGCACCGCACGGCGAAGGACGGCCTCGGCCGCGCCTACGCCGCGGGCATGGCCCTCGCGGTGGAGGAGGGCGCCCACTTCGTGATCCAGATGGACGCCGACGGCAGCCACCCGGCGAGCGCGGTCCCGCAGATGATCGGCACCGCCCTGTCCACCGGAGCGGGCCTGGTCGTCGGCTCCCGCTACGTGCCGGGCGGCGAACTCGCGGAGGAGTGGGGCTGGCACCGCCGACTGCTCTCACGCTGGGCCAACGCCTATGCGGGGACCATCCTTTCGACCCGGGTCCGGGACATCACCGCGGGCTTCAACCTCTGGGACCGGTCCACGCTCGACGACGTCCGGCTGGACTCGCTGGAGAGCGCGGGCTACAGCTTCCAGGTGGAGCTCAAGTACCGCGCGGTCCGTGCCGGGCATGTCGCCGTGGAGATCCCCATCCGCTTCGAGGAGCGCCGCGCCGGCGCGTCCAAGATGAGCTTCGCGGTCCAGCTCGAGTCCGCCCTCGTCCCCTGGCGCCTCCGCCTCCGCAACAGGTAGCCGCCCCGCAGGGTGCGGGGCGGCAGACACGTGCGGCTCCGCCGGGTGGGCGCGACCAGCCCACCGCCCACGGGGGTTCGACCCTGACCGCAGGACGGACGTCCCCGGGGTGGCGGCTTGCTCGTGCTGGGGGCACCTCCCGTCGTGCTGGGGGCACCTCCCGTCCGAAGGCGGATGATGCCCCGTGCCCCCTACGGGGTGCAGCTGAAGGTGCGGCGATAGGAGCTCGGTGAGACTCCGAGCTCTGCCTGGAAGTGGGCGCGCATCGACGCGCCTGAGCCGAAGCCGCAGACGCGGGCGATGTGATCCACCGTCAGGTCCGTTCCCTCCAGCAGGCGGCGCGCATGCGCCGTCCGCTGGCGGACGAGCCACTGGCCCGGGCTCAGACCGGTCTCCTCGCGGAAGCGCCGCGTGAACGTCCGCACGCTCATCCCGCACCGTCCTGCCAACTCGCGCAGGCTCGGCGAGGCGTCCAGCGAGTCCAGCGCCCACTCCCGGGCCGGGGCCGTCGTCGCCCCGCCGCGCTCCGGGACCGGCAGGTCCACGTACTGCGCCTGCCCGCCGTCCCGCCAGGGCGGGACGACGCAGCGGCGGGCCACGTAGTTGGCCACCGCGCTGCCGTGGTCGCGGCGGATGACGTGCATGCACAGGTCGACGCCGGCGGCGACGCCGCCCGAGCTCAGCACGTCGCCGTCGTCGACGAAGAGCACGTCCGGGTCCACCCGCACCTGCGGGAAGAGCGCCCGGAAGCGGTCCGTGTGCATCCAGTGCGTGGTCGCCGCGCGGCCGTCCAGCAGGCCCGCCGCCGCCAGGACGAAGGCGCCGGTGCAGATCGACAGCAGGCGGGTGCCCGGGCGGATCCGCGCCAGCGCCGCGTGCACCTCCGCCGGGAGCCGACCCGCCGTCAACTCCGGGCCCGGGGCCGGGACCACGACCGTGTCCGCCTCCGCGAGCAGCTCGGGGCCGTGGTCCACCACGACCCGGAAGTCCGCGCTGGTGCGCACCGGCCCGCCGTCGACGCTGCAGGTGCGGACCCGGTAGAGGGGTGCCTCCCCCGGCGGCCGAGTGGACTCGAACAGCCGGGAGGGCGTGGCGAGTTCGAAGGCGATGACGCCGTCCAGGGCAAGGACGGCCACCTGGTGCTGTGGCATCCGCCCACTGTCCCTGCTGGCCCGATCCTTGCGCAAGCTGTCCCTCGGGCCACTCGCCGCGCCGTCAGAGGGCCCGGGATCATCCTCGGGTGACCCACGAGCAGACCGCCCTCCGCCCCGCGCCCGCACCGGTCCCGGCCGGCCCGCGGCTCCACTACGCCTGGATCGTCGCCGCCGTCGCGCTGCTGGTGCTCGTCGGCGCGGCCGGGTTCCGCTCGGTGCCGGCGCTGCTCACCGAGCCGCTGCACCACGAGCTCGGCTGGTCCCACGGGGTCATCGCCTCCGCCGTCTCCGTCAACATGGTCCTGAACGGGCTCACCGCCCCCTTCGCCGCCGCGCTGATGGACCGGTTCGGCATCCGGGCCGTGGTCGCGGCGGCACTGGCGCTGATGGCGCTGGGAGCGGGGGCGACCCTCGTCATGACCCAGCCGTGGCAACTGGTGCTCTGCTGGGGCGTGTTGGTCGGTATCGGCAGCGGGTCGATGGCGATGGCCTTCTCGGCGACGGTGAGCGGCCGGTGGTTCGTCGCCCGGCGCGGGCTGGTGACCGGCATCCTCACCGCGGCGAGCGCGGCCGGGAACCTGGTGTTCCTGCCGCTGCTGGCCTGGCTGATCCAGCAGTACGGATGGAAGTCCGCGTCGGCGGCGGTGGCGCTGGCGGCCCTCGCGGTGGTTCCGGTGGTGGCCCTGCTGATGCGCGAACGCCCGGCGGAACTGGGCCTGTTGCCCTACGGCGCGCCTCCCGACTACACCGAGCCGGCGCCCGAGCCCGGCAAGGGCCTGCGGGCGCTGCGGGCCCTGGGGCGCGCGGCGCGGACCCGCGCGTTCTGGCTGCTCTTCGGCTCCTTCGCGATCTGCGGCGCGACCACCAACGGCCTGGTCGGCACCGATTTCATCCCGGCGGCCGGGGACCACGGCATGGCCGAGACCACGGCGGCCGGCCTGCTGGCCCTGGTCGGCGTCTTCGACGTGGTGGGCACGGTCTTCTCCGGCTGGCTCACCGACCGGGTCGACTCGCGCCGCCTGCTCGGCTGCTACTACCTGCTGCGGGGCGCCTCACTGCTGCTGCTTCCCGTGCTGTTCGCGCGGACCGTGCACCCCAGCATGGTCGTGTTCGTCGTCTTCTACGGCCTGGACTGGGTGGCGACCGTCCCGCCCACGGTGGCGCTGTGCCGGGAGTGGTTCGACGAGGACGCGCCGATCGTCTTCGGCTGGGTCCTGTGCGGCCACCAGGCCGGTGCGGCGCTGATCGCCTTCGCGGCGGGCGTGGTGCGGGACTCCGTCGGCAGCTACGACCCGATCTGGCTCGCCGCCGGCGCGCTCTGCGCGCTGGCG
>NZ_JBHSQJ010000037.1:0-12357 GCF_042658505.1 Streptacidiphilus monticola
AGTGAGGGCCTCCGACCTTGTGTCGGGGGCCCTCACTGCTTTGCGTCTCCCAACGGGAGGTAAAGTCACCCTGCATCGTTCGATCCGTACAGGAGGCCCCCGGCGTGGAGGTACAGGAGACGCGCGTCCAGACCGACCGCGTGCTCACGATTCCCAACATCCTGAGCATGGCGCGGTTGCTGGGCGTACCGCTGTTCCTCTGGCTGGTCCTGTGGCCCGTGTTCGACGGACCGAAGAACGACGGCTGGGCGATCCTGATCCTCGCGCTGAGCGGCGTGAGCGACTACCTCGACGGCAAGCTCGCCCGTAAGTGGGGCCAGATCAGCCGACTGGGGCAGCTGCTGGACCCACTGGCGGACCGCCTCTACGTGCTGTCCACCATCGTCGGCCTGACCTGGCGGGAGATCATGCCGTGGTGGCTGACCGCGGTCCTGCTCGGCCGGGAGGTGTTCATCGCGGCGCTGCTGCCGGTGCTGAAACGTCACGGGTATGGCCCTCCCGGCGTGAACTTCATCGGCAAGGCGGCTACGTTCAACTTGATGTACGCGTTCCCGTTGCTCCTGCTGACCACCAGCACGGGCTGGGTCAGTGATGTGGCGAGCATCATCGGATGGGCGTTCGTCTGGTGGGGTACAACGCTCTACTGGTGGGCAGGGATCCTGTACGCCGTACAGACCCGTCGTCTCGTGAAAGAGGCGGGCGCTGTGGCTGACTAGGCCCGCGTGAGGTTTCGCAGTCGGCCGGGTCCGGGTCCCTGGACGGCGTGTCTGCTGAGGCCAAGGAGGAACCACGCGAATGAAGGCCGTTGTGATGGCCGGCGGCGAGGGCACTCGCCTGCGTCCGATGACCGCGAGCATGCCGAAGCCGCTGCTGCCGGTGGTGAACCGGCCGATCATGGAGCATGTGCTCCGGCTGCTGAAACGGCACGGACTGACCGACACGGTGGTCACCGTTCAGTTCCTCGCCTCCCTGGTACGCAACTACTTCGGTGACGGCGAAGAGCTCGGCATGAAGCTCACCTATGCGAACGAGGAGACCCCGCTCGGCACCGCGGGCAGCGTCAAGAACGCGGAGGACGCCCTGCGGGACGACTCCTTCCTGGTGATCTCCGGCGACGCGCTCACGGACTTCGACCTGACCGACCTGATGCGCTTCCACCGGGAGAAGGGCGCGATGGTGACGGTGTGCCTGACGCGGGTGCCCAACCCGCTGGAGTTCGGCATCACCATCGTCGACGACGAGGGCAAGGTCGAGCGCTTCCTGGAGAAGCCGACCTGGGGACAGGTCTTCTCCGACACCGTCAACACCGGCATCTACGTGATGGAGCCGGAGGTCTTCGACTACGTCGCCGCCGACACCAGCGTGGACTGGTCGGGGGACGTCTTCCCGCAGCTGCTCAAGGAGGGCAAGCCGATCTACGGCTACGTCGCCGAGGGCTACTGGGAGGACGTGGGCACGCACGAGTCCTACCTCAAGGCCCAGGCCGACGTCCTGGACGGCAAGGTGGACGTCGAGATCGACGGCTTCGAGATCCAGCCCGGCGTGTGGGTGGCCGAGGGCGCGGAGGTGGATCCCGAGGCGGTGCTGCGGGGTCCGCTCTACGTCGGCGACTACGCGAAGGTCGAGGCGGGCGCGGAGATCCGCGAGCACAGCGTGCTGGGCAGCAACGTCGTCGTGAAGCGCGGTGCTTTCCTGCACAAGGCGGTCGTACACGACAACGTGTACATCGGGCCGCAGTCCAACCTGCGCGGCTGCGTCGTCGGGAAGAACACCGACGTGATGCGCGCGGCGCGGATCGAGGACGGGGCGGTGATCGGTGACGAGTGCCTGATCGAGGAAGAGTCGATCATCACGGGCAACGTCCGGGTCTACCCGTTCAAGACGATCGAGGCCGGCGCCTTCGTCACCAACTCGGTGATCTGGGAGTCCCGCGGCCAGGAGCACCTGTTCGGGGCGCGGGGCGTCTCCGGGATCATCAACGTCGAGATCACGCCGGAGCTCGCCGTGCGGCTGGCCGGTGCCTACGCGACGACGTTGAAGAAGGGTGCGACCGTCACGATCGCCCGCGACCACTCGCGCGGCGCACGGGCGCTCAAGCGCGCCATGGTGTCCGCCCTGCAGGCGAGCGCGATCGACGTGCGCGACCTGGAGAACGTGCCGATGCCGGTGGCCCGGCAGCAGACCGCGCGCGGCAGTGCGGGCGGCATCATGCTGCGGACCACGCCCGGCGTGCCGGACTCGCTGGACATCCTCTTCTTCGACGAGCGCGGCGCGGACCTGTCGCAGGCCGGCCAGCGCAAGCTGGACCGGGTGTACGCCCGACAGGAGTACCGCCGGGCCTTCCCCGGTGAGATCGGCGACCTGACGTTCCCCGGCACGGTGTTCGACGCGTACGCGGGCAGCCTACTGCGCGCGATCGACACCAGGGGCGTCGCGGAGGCCAGGCTCAAGGTCGTCGTGGACGTCGCGCACGGCAGTGCGTCGATGCTGCTGCCCAGCATCCTGGGCCGGCTCGACATCGAGTCGCTGATGGTCAACGCGGGCATGGACGAGGCCCGGCCGACCGAGACGGTCGAGGAGCGGCGTCAAGGGATGGTCCGGCTGGGCGAGTTGGTGGGCTCCTCGCGGGCGGCCTTCGGTGTCCGCTTCGATCCCGTCGGCGAGCGCGTCTCCTTCGTGGACGAGCGCGGCCGGATCATCGAGGACGACCGGGCGCTGCTGGTGCTGCTCGACCTGGTGGCGGCCGAGGGCCGCAGCGGGAAGGTCGTGCTGCCGGTGACGACGACGCGCATCGCGGAGCAAGTGGCCGCGTACCACGGCACGCAGGTGACCTGGACGACCACCTCGCCCGACGACCTGACGCGGGCCGCGTCCGCGGAGGGCGCGATCTTCGGCGGCGACGGGCGCGGCGGCTTCGTGGTGCCCGAGTTCAGCGGGGTCTTCGACGGCGTCGCGGCGTTCGTGCGGCTGGTCGGGCTGGTGGCCCGGACGAAGCTGACGCTGAGTCAGATCGACGCCCGGATCCCGCGCGCCCATGTGCTGCGGCGGGACCTGGCGACCCCGTGGTCCGCGAAGGGCATGGTGATGCGCTCCGTGGTCGAGGCGGCGGGGGAGCGGACCGTGGACACCACGGACGGCGTCCGCGTCGTCGAGTCGGACGGCCGCTGGACGATGGTCCTGCCCGACCCGGCCGAGGCGATCACGCACCTGTGGGCGGAGGGCCCTGACGAGACGTCAACCCTGGCCCTGCTGGACGAGTGGTCCCGCGTCGTGGAGAACGCCGGCAAGCGGTAGCGCCGCGGCAGCGGTCGCCGAGGACTCCCCGGGCCTCCGCCCGGGGAGTCCTCGTGCCCCTGGGTGCTGGGCCGTCGTCCGACATGGGACGATGTGGCACATGTCGTCGAGTGAGAAGCGGTACGCCCGTCCGGATGCGTCCATGCTGCTGCTCACCAACGTCATGGAGCACGCGCTCGACGACGGCTACGAGGAGGCCGCGCGCCGCCGCGGCGCGGTGGGCAGCAGCCGGATGCCGTCCAGCCTCCGCGGCAAGCTGGTGCTGGGGCTCGGACTCGCACTCACCGCAGTCGTGTTGACGATGGGCGCGGTCCAGGTGCGGAGCAACGCGCCAGTCGCCAGCAAGGAGCGCCAGGCGCTGATCCAGCGGATCACCCAGGGCACCTCCAGCGCCGACGCCCTGCAGAAGCAGGTCGACGCGCTGCGCGGGCAGGTGCAGCGGATCCAGGAGCAGGCGATCGGGCAGGCCGGGCTGGAGCAGGTGCAGCAGCTGGAACTGGTCACCGGGTACACGGCGGTGACCGGCCCCGGTGTCTCCGTCGAGCTGAACGACGCGGCGACCGTGAGCGGGAACGGCGGCACGAATCCGCGCGCCAACGGCGGTTTCGGCAACACCGGCCGGGTCCGCGACACCGACGTGCAGTTCGTGGTGAACGCGCTGTGGCAGTCGGGGGCGGAGGCCGTCGCGATCAACGGTCAGCGGCTCACGACGCTGTCGGCGATCCGGGCCGCGGGAGACGCCATACTCGTGGACAACCGGCCGCTGGTGCTGCCCTACACCCTGCAGGCGATCGGCGGGCCGGACCTGCAGCAGAACTTCCAGAACAACGCCTTCGGCGGGCTCTACCTGCAGCAGTTGAAGCAGGACTACGGCATCCGCTACGACGTCTCGTCCCACGGGAAGCTGGCGCTGCCGGCGGCGGCCGGGGGGACACTCCACTACGCCGTCCCGTCCGACAAGGGAGGAACAACACCGTGATCGCCGTCATCGGCCTCGTGCTCGGGGTCGTCGTGGGTCTGGTCGTGCAACCCGGGATCCCCACGGGCCTGGTGCCCTATCTGCCCATCGCCATCGTGGCCGCGCTGGACGCGGTGTTCGGCGGGGTGCGCGCGATGCTGGACGGGATCTTCGACGACAAGGTCTTCGTGGTGTCGTTCCTCTCCAATGTCGTGGTGGCGGCGCTGATCGTGTTCCTCGGCGACAAGCTGGGCGTCGGCTCGCAGCTGTCGACCGGCGTGGTCGTCGTGCTCGGCATCCGGATCTTCTCGAACGCAGCCGCCATCCGGCGGCATGTCTTCCGGGCGTAGCCCTGATGGTCCGGACCACGGCGGCGGATGGCAGGATGATCAGGTGAGCGAGGAAGAGCGCGGCCCGGAGCAGGAGGGCCCGCAGCAGGAGCAGCCGGAGGCGAAGGGCCCCCAGCCGGAGCGTCCGCAGCCGGAGGGCGCGGCGCCCGAGGGCGGTGAGGCCACGTCGCCGAGGGCAGTCGCGATGGCGGCCACGGGCCGGCAGCGGTTGACGCAGGCGCTGTGGCCGCCGCGAGTCTCGCGCGCCCAACTCGTGGTCGCCGTGCTGCTGTTCGCGCTCGGACTGGGGCTGGCGCTGCAGGTGCGGTCCACCAACGAGAGCTCGCAGCTGCGCGGCGCCCGGCAGGAGGACCTGGTCCGCATCCTCGACGAGGTCGACGCCCGGCAGCAGCGGCTGCAGCAGGAGAAGCAGCAGCTCCAGCAGTCGCTGACGCAGCTTCAGAACAGCCGCAACCAGGCGGCCGAGGCGCAGCGCCAGACGAAGCAGAAGGAGGAGCAGCTCGGCATCCTGGCCGGCACGGTCGCGGCCACCGGACCGGGGATCGAGCTGACCATCCGCGATCCGGGCGGGAACGTCCAGGCGGATATGCTGCTGAACACGCTGCAGGAGCTGCGCGCGGCGGGGGCGGAGGCGGTCCAGATCAACAACGTCCGAGTGGTCGTCTCGACCTGGTTCTCCGACGCCGGCAAGGGTTCGGTGGAGATCGACGGAACCAAGGTGTCCCAGCCGTACCTCTTCACAGTGATCGGCAACGCGCAGGACCTGGACACCGCGCTGAACATCCCGGGCGGGGTGGTGCAGTCGGTGGAGCGGGACAAGGGCACCGCGACCGTCGTCGAGCGCAAGCAGGTGTCGGTGACCGCCTTGATCACCCCGAAGTCTCCTGACTACGCTCACACGGCGCAGCCATGAACCGTCAGCCTGTCCGCAATGCAACGTCCATGATGGCTCCACCCTGCCCCGGGGGCGGGATCGTGTCACGCAAGGGGTATCGCCTGTGAGTCTGTTCTCGAAGCTGTTCGGCCGTAAGCCGAAGCAGGGCGCCGTGGAGGCGCCGACGGCGCGGCACCGCGCGGGGGACGCCGTGCCGCCGATGCGCGAGGCGCCGGCCGGCGACAGCTTCGCGCCGGCCGAGCGGCCGCTGTTCCGGCCGGAGGAGGGGTTCCGACACGCGGGAGCGCCGAACGCCGGTGGTATAGGGCCCGAGGCGGTACTCTCAACCTCCGGTGGAGGGTTTGCGGCTGAGGAGGCCGAGGGCGTGACGGTGTGCACCCGGTGCGGGTTCGGCAATCCAGAGGCGGCTCGCTTCTGCTCCAACTGCGGTGCGCCGCTGCGCGCCCGCGCCGGGGCGGAGCGTCCCTCGGAGACGACCTCGACGATCTCGATCTCCGGGCTGGAGTCCTACGAGCCGGACGCCGCCGCCGCCGTGCCGACGGGCCTGAGCCCCGAGGCCCAGGCCGCGGTGGAGGCGCTGCCGCCGGGCTCGGCGCTGCTGGTGGTGCGCCGGGGTCCGAACTCGGGCAGCCGCTTCCTGCTCGACACCGATGTGACCACGGCCGGGCGGCACCCGGAGAGCGACATCTTCCTGGACGACATCACGGTCTCCCGGCGGCATGTCGAGTTCCGCCGCACGCCGAACGGCTTCTCCGTCGCCGACGTCGGCAGCCTGAACGGCACCTACGTCAACCGCGAGCGCATCGACGAGGTGCAGCTGCACAACGGCGACGAGGTGCAGATCGGCAAGTACCGGCTGGTCTTCTACACCGGCCGACCGGGGTACTGATCGTCAGGTGCCCCGCCCCCTGGGAGGAGTGACGAACCGTCGTGCGAGCTGACAGCGGTACCCCGGGGGCGGTGGCACCACTGGTGCCGCGGGCCCGGCAGCAGTTGCTGAGCATCGGGGCGGTGCTGGCCCAACTCCAGCCCGAGTTCCCGGAGATCAGCATTTCCAAGATCCGCTTCCTGGAGGCGGAGCGGCTGGTCGAGCCGCAGCGGACGCCGTCCGGCTACCGCAAGTTCAGCCCCGAGGACGTCGAGCGGCTCGCCTACGTGCTGCGGATGCAGCGCGACCACTACCTGCCGCTGCGGGTGATCCGCGACCATCTGGCCGCGATGGACCGGGGCGAGGCGCCGCCCGCGCTGCCCGCCGCCGGAGCCCCCGAGGAGGAGCAGCCGCTGCTCGGCGAGTCCGCGGCGAGCGGCACCCGGCTGGGCCGGGCGCAGCTGGTGGCGGCGGCCGAGATCACCGAGCAGCAGCTGGCGGAGTGGGAGTCCTTCGGTCTGGTGAGCGCGGACCAGGACGGCAGCTACGACGGCGAGATGGTCCAAGTTGCGCGCTTGGTGGGCGAGTTGGGCCGCTTCGGGCTGGAGCCGCGGCACCTGCGCGCGGTCAAGGCGGCGGCGGACCGCGAGGTCGGGCTGGTGCAGCAGGTGGTGGCTCCGCTGCGGCGGCACCGCAATCCGCAGACCCGGGCGCATGCCGCGGCGATGGCCCGGGAGCTGGCGACGCTCTCCGTCCGGCTGCACGCCGCGCTGGTCCAGGCGGGGTTGCGGGAGCAGCGCGGGGCCTGAGTCCCGGTGTCGCGCGCGGGGCGGATGGTCCGGGGCGACTGGAGTATCGGCCGTTCGCGCCATAGTGTGGCTGTGTGAATGAGCTCGACGTCGTGGGCGTCAGGGTCGAGATGCCCTCCAACCAGCCCATCGTGCTGCTGCGAGAGGTGGGCGGGGACCGCTACCTCCCCATCTGGATCGGGCCGGGGGAGGCCACCGCCATCGCCTTCGCCCAGCAGGGGATGACGCCCGTCAGACCGCTCACGCACGACCTCTTCCGCAACGTGCTCGAGGCCGTCGGCCAGCAGCTCACCGAGGTCCGCATCACCGACCTGCGCGAGGGCGTGTTCTACGCCGAGCTGGTCTTCGCCAGCGGCGTGGAGGTCAGTGCCCGCCCGTCGGACGCGATAGCCCTGGCCCTGCGCACCGGCACGCCGATCTTCGGCGCGGACGGTGTGCTCGACGAGGCCGGCATCGCCATCCCGGACGAGCAGGAGGACGAGGTCGAGCGGTTCCGCGAGTTCCTCGACCAGATCTCGCCCGAGGACTTCGGCGGCGGTCAGTAGGCCTGCCCGGCCCGCACGGGGAGGCCGGGCGCCGGGCTCGTGCCACGGCTGGTGCTCGGCGCGGCTTACCCCGTTCGCAGCAGGCCAAACCCTGCACGGGGTGCACATCACCCGGCGTGCCCAGCGTGGCGATCGTTGACGCGACCCTGGCCACTGCCTACCGTCGGTGGAGAACTGCCCCAACGCGGTTCCGGGACGACGAGCGGACGGAGGGTCGTGTGAGCAGCACCGGCGACAGAACAGCCGCGGGTGGCTCCTGCCCCATGCATGCCCAGGTCCGTACCCTGGCGCGGGGCCGGAACGGCTGGGAGGGCAGGGCGGTGGTCCCGGTCCCGGCGGAGCCCGTGGAGGACCTGCACGCGGTCCTGCCTCCGCTGCCCCGGAGCCGCCCCGCCCAGGGCGAGATCGGCTATCGCGGACCGACGGCCTGCGCGGCGGCCGGAATCACCTACCGTCAGCTCGACTACTGGGCGCGGACGGGGCTGGTGGAACCCTCGGTGCGCAGCGCGGTCGGCGACGGCAGCCACCGGCTCTACGGCTTCCGCGACATCCTGGTGCTGCGCATCGTCAAGCGGCTGCTGGACGCGGGGGTCTCGCTGCAGAGCATCCGCGGGGCGGTGGACCACCTGCGGTCCTGTCCCGAGGAGAGCCTGTCCGGCGTCACCCTGATGAGCGACGGCGCGACGGTCTACCAGTGCACCAGCGCGCTGCAGGCGGTCGAGCTGATCCAGGGCGGCCAGGGCGTCTTCGGCATCGCGGTGGGCGCGGTGTGGCGGGAGGTCGAGTCCTCGCTGAGCCGCCTGCACGGGGAGCGCGCGGACACCGGCGAGACCCTGCACGGATTCGACCCGCAGGACGAACTGGCGCGCCGCCGCAACCGGGCGGGCTGAGCCGGCGTCCTCCTCGGCGTTGCCGAGCTTCAGGGGGCTCTCGTGTTCCGGCGGTTCGCCTCGTGGTTCCCGGTGCGGCGGCGGCGCGTCGCCTTCCAGGCACTGTGCCTGCTGACGCTGCTCGCCCTCGCACCCTCGGCCTGGGTGTACGCCGAGGCAGCAGGGCGGCTGCGCACGGTCGCTGACGCTCCGTCGGCTCCGGTGGCGGTGGTCTTCGGCGCCGGGCTTGACCCCGTGTCCGGAGCGCCGAGCCCGTACCTGAAGGGCAGGCTGGACGCGGCGCTGGCGCTCTACCGCGAGGGCAGGGTCCGCGCGCTGCTGGTGACCGGCGACAACAGCCGCACCGACTACGACGAGCCCGACGCGATGCGCGACTACCTGGTCCGCAACGGTGTGCCCGCGCGGCTGGTGGTGCGCGACTACGCCGGGTTCGACACCTGGGACTCCTGCGCACGGGCGCACCGGATCTTCGGCGTGGACCGGGCGGTGCTGGTCAGTCAGGAGTTCCACATCCGGCGGGCGGTGACGCTGTGTCAGGCGGCCGGGATCGAGTCCTGGGGCGTCGGCGTCCCCGGGCCGCACGACGCGACCTGGGTCTACGGCGTGGTCCGCGAGGTCGGCGCGGCCGGGAAGGCGGCGCTGGACACGGCCTTCCACCCGGACCCGCACTTCCTCGGGCCGAGGGAGACCTCCCTGCAGGCCGTGGCCGGGACGCGCTGACGTCCGGTTGTCGGTGCCGTGCGCGATGATCGGGGCATGCGGTCGGCGCCGTCCATCCTGCACCTCGACATGGACGCCTTCTTCGCCTCGGTGGAGCAGGCGTCCAAGCCGAGCCTGCGCGGAAAGCCGGTCGTCGTCGGCGGCCTGGGGCTGCGCGGCGTGGTGGCCACCGCGTCCTACGAGGCGAGGAAGTTCGGCGTCCACTCCGCGATGGCGATGGCGCACGCCCGGCGGCTCGCGCCCAACGCGGCCTACCTGATCCCCCGGTTCGAGCTGTACCGGCAGGTGAGCGAGTTGGTGATGGGGCTGCTGCGGGAGCTGTCGCCACTGGTGGAGCCGCTCAGCCTGGACGAGGCCTTCGTCGACCTGGAGGCGGGCCCGTACGGCGAACTGGTCCGGGCGGACCTGCGCGGGGAGTTCGCCCGCGCGCTGGCGGAGGACCTGCGGGCGGACATCTGGGCCCGGACGGGGCTGACGGCCTCCGTGGGGCTCTCCACGACGAAGTTCCTCGCCAAGATCGCCTCGGAGGAGGCGAAGCCGGACGGCCTGGTGCTGATCGAGCCCGGCCGGGAACGCGCGGTGCTGGACGAGCTCCCGGTGCGGGCGCTGCCCGGCGTCGGCCCGGCCACGGCCGAGACGCTGCGGCGTGCCGGGCTGACGCGGGTGGCCGAGGTCGCGGCGCTGCCACAGGAGGAACTGGTCCGGCTGCTCGGGCGGGCGCACGGCGCCGGCGTGCACGCTCTCGCACTCGGGCAGGACGAGCGGCCGGTGGTCGCCGATCGGGACGCCAAGTCGGTCTCGGTGGAGGACACCTTCGAGGTGGACCTGCCGGACCGGGAGCGGGTCCTGGCCGAGCTGGACCGGCTCGCTGAGCGCTGCGTGCGGCGGCTGCGCGCCGCCGGGCGCTCCGGCCGCACGGTCGTGGTCAAGATCCGCCGCTTCGACTTCTCGACGCTGACGCGTTCGGAGACGCTGCCCGCGCCGACGGACGACCCCCTGGTGATCGCCGCGATGGCGCGGCGGCTGGCGGACCAGGTCGAACTGACCGGCGGGGTGCGGTTGTTGGGCGTGGGCGTGTCAGGGCTCGCGGACTGGACGCAGGAGGACCTGTTCGCCCAGGCCGAGCGCGAGGCGTCGGAGGAGGGGGACGAGCCGGCGGGCGAGGCGGCCTGGGCGGAGGCGCCCGGGACAACGGCGGGCGGGACAGCGGCGGGCGGGAGTGCGGCCGGGGAGGCCGCCTACGGCGGGCCGGAGGGTCCGCGGGCCTTCCACCCGGGCGGGGCGCTCTCCGTCTCCCGGCGCTGGCACCCCGGGCAGGACGTCGAGCACCGCGAGCACGGGCACGGCTGGGTCCAGGGCAGCGGCGTCGGCCGGGTCACGGTGCGCTTCGAGACGCCGGGTTGGGTGATCGGGCGGGTGCGCACCTTCGCGATCGACGACCCGGAGCTCACCCCGGCGGATCCGCTGCCCCTCCCCGAACCGGGAACCGCCCGGATACCCGACTCGTCGGGCACCCGGACGGTGTCGCCCCCCTGAGCAGGCGTCAGCGCAGGCCGGTCGAGTGGCCGAAGCCCTGGCCGCCTGCGGCCGGCTGGGGCTGCTGGCCGGGCGTGGTCCCAGCGACCCCGGCCGTCCCGGCGGTGGGCACCCGGACGGTGTCGCCCCCTGAGCAGGCGTCAGCGCAGGCCGGTCGAGTGGCCGAAGCCCTGGCCGCCTGCGGCCGGCTGGGGCTGCTGGCCGGGCGTGGTCCCAGCGACCCCGGCCGTCCCGGCGGTGGGCACCCGGACGGTGTCGCCCCCGTGAGCAGGCGTCAGCGCAGGCCGGTCGAGTGGCCGAAAGCCTGGCCGCCTGCGGCCGGCTGGGGCTGCTGGCCGGGCGTGGTCCCAGCGACCCCGGCCGTCCCGGCGGTGGGCACCCGGACGGTGTCGCCCCCTGAGCAGGCGTCAGCGCAGGCCGGTCGAGTGGCCGAAGCCCTGGCCGCCTGCGGCCGGCTGGGGCTGCTGGCCGGGCGTGGTCCCAGCGACCCCCGCCGTCCCGGCGGTGGGCACCCGGACGGTGTCGCCCCCGTGAGCAGGCGTCAGCGCAGGCCGGTCGAGTGGCCGAAGCCCTGGCCGCCTGCGGCCGGCTGGGGCTGCTGGCCGGGCGTGGTCCCAGCGACCCCCGCCGTCCCGGCGGTGGGCACCCGGACGGTGTCGCCCCCGTGAGCAGGCGTCAGCGCAGGCCGGTCGAGTGGCCGAAGCCCTGGCCGCCTGCGGCCGGCTGGGGCTGCTGGCCGGGCGTGGTCCCAGCGACCCCCGCCGTCCCGGCGGTGGGCTGTCCGGTTCCCGCCCCCTTCGCCGTCGCGGGCGCCTGCTCGGTGGGCCGCCCGGGTCCGGCGGGCTGCGGGTCCTCGCCGTTCTGGATCTGGATGTGCTCGCGGCGCAGCTGTTCGCGCACCACCTGCTCCTCCGTCACCCGCTCGACGACCAGGCGCACCCGCTCCACCGGGACCACGGTCTTCCGGGCGGTGACCCGCTCCTCGTGCAGGGTCACCTCCTCGATCGCCTCGGCGATCTCACGCTCCGTCAGCTGGGCGCGCTCCTGGTCGGAGACCGGCGTGCGCTCGACGCGGACCCGCTCGCGGACCACCGGGACGCGCCGCTCGACCTGCTCGGCGGTGACGTACTTGCGCAGCCGGGCGCGGCCCAGAACGCGCCACTCCTTGGTGATGTCGAGGCGCTCCTCCATGCACAGCACCTCGACGGGCTCGGGAACGGCGTCGCCCGCGGTCCCGGCCGCGGCCTGCGGCGCGCCGGCCTGCGGCTCGGCGTGCTTCGTCAGCGGCGAAGGCTGCGTGCCGCCGCTGACGAACGCGGCGGTACGGCCTCCGGCCGCGGCGGCGGGCTGCTGGGCGGCGGGGGACTGGCTCAGCGGGGCGACGGTCGGCTGTTGCCGGGTGGCGTCGGCGTCGGTCCGCCCGGCGGCGTGCCCGAGCGCCGCTCCGGTGCCGGCCGCAGCGGCGGCGGTGCCGCCTTCGTGGCCGCCTGGC